>CALGGE010000033.1 GCA_937916125.1 uncultured Elusimicrobia bacterium
CGGATTTGCAGGTGATTTTCATAACGATAAAGAACGTGCTGATGCGGAAGGATATCAACTCTGAGACAGCAGCGACGATGGAGTATTTCAATGGAAGCAACTGATAAAGTGTATCTCTACGGAGCCAGCGGACATGCCAAGGTTGTGATGGATATTGCAAGGTTGGCATACGTGGATGTGCCGTGCCTGATTGACGACAACCCGCAGGTGTATGAACTGGCGGGAAAACCTGTCGTGCATAATGCGGACGGTCTTTCTCCGCTGATTGTGACGATAGGTGACTGCCAAATAAGGCGTAATATAGTTTGTAAGCTTGGGGAACGGGAATATGTCACCGTTGTCCATCCCAGTGCTGTTGTTGCCGACAATGCAAAGCTTGGATATGGTACGGTAGTGATGGCTGGGGCCATCCTTAATCCATACGTGGAAGTGGGCAATCATAGCATCATCAATACAGGAGCATTGCTCGACCATGATGTCAAGGTCGGTGACTTCGTACATATTGCGCCACATTGTACGATTTGCGGTGGAGCAGAAGTCGGTGAAGGTACTTGGGTTGGAGCAGGCTCAACGGTGATACAAGGAATTAAAATAGGAAAGGATTGTTACATTGGTGCCGGTTCGGTGGTCGTGAAAGACATACCGGATGGATGCTTATGCTATGGCAATCCTGCGAGAGTGATAAAAGCAACAAATCAAATGGCTAAAAATCAGATAGATAAGCTGTTAGGGGGGTAAATTCTTAGTTAAAAGTTTAGAGTTTAGAATTAATAGTTTTGTGTGGGGCTGCGCCCTTAGAGAAAGGAGGGTGGCCGCATGAAGCACAATATTCTGATTACCTCTGCCGGACAACGGGTGGCGTTGGTAAAAGATTTCCAAGAGACATTACAGAGATTCTTCAATGATGGAAAAGTCTATACAACAGATATGAACCCCAGGTTGGCACCAGCAGCCTACGTAAGCGACGGTTGTTGTGAGGTGCCAAGGTGCACTTCTGAGGACTATATTGAATCACTGTTGACAATTTGCTTGGGAAATGAGATTGGTTTGATAGTACCAACGATAGATACGGAGTTGGCTATTTTGTCTGCCAATAAAGAGATATTTGCCAAGCAGGGAATCACGGTTTCGGTTTCTGATTACGACTTCGTGATGATGTGCCGTGATAAGCGCAACACGGGAAAGTTCTTTGAGAAACACGGCATCAGGGTACCCAAAGCAATTGATAAGTATCATCCCGCCTTCCCGCTGTTTGCCAAACCCTACGATGGTTCGCTGAGTACCAACCTGCATTACATCAAGAATGCTGAGGAACTGACGGAGGAGATATTGAACGACCCGAAGCTGCTATTCATGGAGTATATTGACAAGGAGGTATATAAGGAATACACAGTGGATAAGTACTATGGAAAAGACCACAAGGTAAAGTGCATCGTGCCAAGGGAGCGCATCAAGATAAGGGCTGGGGAAATCAATAAAGGACTGACAGAGAAAGAACCGCTGACGCAATACCTCTATGACTGGCTGGAAACGATTGACGGGTGCATAGGCTGTATCTGCATTCAGTTGTTCCTGAATCCTCAAACTGGTGATGTGGTCGGAATTGAGATTAATCCTCGTTTTGGAGGTGGTTATCCGCAGACTTACGCTGCTGGTGGAAACTACCCTGAATACTTGATAAGAGAGTATTTCCTTGGGGAAAAGATAGAATATTTTGATGGTTGGAAGAATCATCAGTTGATGTTAAGATATGACGATGCCGTGTATGTGTAAGAAGGTTGTAGTCTTCGACCTTGATGATACCTTGTATAAGGAGATTGACTTCTTGAAATCAGGGTATCGGAAGGTTGCGGAGTTGGTTGAGAAGCGTTACGGGATTGATGCTTGGGAGACATACGACCAGATGATAAAATGGTATCATCGTAGTGAGAATGTCTTTGCAAACTTGAATGAAAAGTATGGGATAGATAATCCCATTAGTGATTATCTGAATGTATATAGGTATCATCATCCGACTATAAGTCTGTCGCAAGGAGTTAACGAAACATTGGATGCACTGAAAGAAGCCGGTTGCGAACTGGCTATCATTACTGATGGCCGGGAGATAACTCAGAAACAGAAGATTGAGGCATTGGGGCTGGTGAAGTGGATTCCGCAGGAACTAGTCTTTATCAATGAGGATAAGAAGTATTTCAAACCTAATCATTGGAGCTTTGACAGGATGATGTTGAAGTGCTATGAAAGGTATCCTAATGTGGAGTTGAAGTTTTATTATGTGGGCGATAACCCAGAGAAAGATTTTTTAGCTCCGAACGAATTAGGTTGGGAAACGGTTTGCTTGGAGGATGATGGGAGGAATATTCATCAGCAGAGTTTTGAGATGGTAGAAAAGTATCTGTCACGGTATTACATAAAGAACTTTGTTGAACTAATAGATATTATCAGATAGGAATGTTGCCTGATACAGAATTGTTTTCTGGCAAAGTTCGGCAAAATATAGGGCGTTAGCGACATTCTTGACGGTTGTTAGGCATACGAGAATCCGTGTAAATTTATAAAAATGATAGAACTTCAAGGCGGAGATGTTAAAGTTATTGAAGATTATTCTTTATTCGGCAAAGCAGGAAATATTTATACCGTTAAAGCCGAAAAAGACGGATATATGAAATATGTTAATACAAGAAATATCGGCATAGCGGCATGTCTTCTCGGAGCCGGACGTTTAAAAACGGAAGATAAAACAGATCCCGTCAGCGGAATAATTTTTAATAAAAAATCAGGCGATAAAATTTTAAAGAATGATATCCTTTTCGAGTTGCATTACAATAAAGCCGATATTGATAATGTTTTAAAAATTTTAAAAGATTCTTATATCATAACGGAAGAAAAACCGAAAGAAATAAAAAGGATAAAAGAAGTCATAATCTAAAAATAATTTATATTTATAATAAAAACTATAGGAACAAAATGACAGAAAATGAATGGTTGATTCAGGATGTTGATAAAAACTTATTATCCGATTTAAAACAACATATAAATTTACCTGAAACGGTTTTAAAAGTTTTATTAAGCAGAGGATTTAAAGATGTTAAATCCGTAGAGGATTTTGTTTTCCCGAAAAAGGAAATTTTATTTAATCCGTTCCTTTTTGATGATATGCATAAAACCGTAGTCAGAATTCACGAGGCAATAGAATCCGGAGAAAAAATATTGATATATGCGGACAGAGATGTTGACGGTGTAACGTCTTTGTCTATTTTGTACGATACCATATCGGTGTTGGGGGGAAAAGTCGTTTGGTATGTTCCGTCGGATGAGGGATACGGTATTTCGCCTGCCGTATTGGATAAATATAAAAACGACGGTGTAACTCTTGTAATAACCGTAGATTGCGGAATATCGACGGTGTCGGAAGTGGATTATGCAAACTCCATAGGTATTCAGGTTATTATTACCGATCATCATAAACCGCCTCAAGACGGGCTTCCGAAAGCTTTTTCCGTTATTGATGCCAAAATCGATACGTGTAAATATCCGTTTAAAGAGTTGGCAGGTTGCGGAGTTGCTTTTAAAGTATCGCAGGCATTGATGCAAACCTACGGAAAATATTTTGATAAGAAAATTGCCGTTGTTGCCAAACGCGGAGACAGAGGTTATATTATTTCTCTTGTTAACGGTATTGTTATTTCCGAAGAAGAAAAAAATTTAAATGAGATAAATTTTGACGAGTATTCGAAAGTAATAATAAATGATGAAACTTCCGCGTCGCAAATTCTTTGCGATTCGGCTCATCGTTTACTTTCGGAATATTATAAAACGGAATTTTACGAAGACGGCAGAATGTTGGAGTTTTTTGAAAATAACATCGATCTTGTTGCATTGGGTTCAATTGCCGATATTGTACCGCTTGAAAGCGAAAACAGAATTCTCGTGCAAAGCGGTCTTGCAATGTTAAAACAAAATCCTAAAAAAAGATTGGGACTGAGTTATATATTTGAAGAATGTCTTAAAAAACAGTTGATGTGTGCAAAATCAATAGCATGGTATGTCGCTCCCATGATAAATGCCGCAGGAAGAATGAATAAAGCAAGCGTTGCGGCGGAACTTTTGCTCGCCGATAACGAATATAAAGCAAATACTTTTTTCGTCGAGTTAAAAAAATTAAATGACGAAAGAAAAGAAATTCAAAACGAAAACGTAAAACAGTTTGATATTCTGTTGCAGGAACAGTGCGATATCGAGAAAGATAATATTTTTGTCGTATTTGCAAAAGATTTACCGCACGGAGTTACCGGTATAGTTGCAAGTAAAATAATGAAACTTTACAGTAAACCCGTAATACTTTTTATAGAGGATAAAGGAACTGACGAGGCGACGGGTTCGTGCAGATCCATTGACGGTTTTGATATAGTTTCCGCTCTTGATAAAACTAAAGATTTGCTTGTTAAATTCGGCGGACATACACAGGCTGCGGGAGTAACGATAAAACTTGATAAAATTGAAGAGTTCAGAAAAAAAATAAAAAATATTGCCGATGAAGCCATATCCGAAGAAATGACAACAAAGAAATTTACCGTCGATTGCGAGTTAAAAATTTCGGAGACAAACAAAGAAACGTATGAAGATATGAATATATTGGAACCGTTTGGAGCGGCAAACGCACAACCGACATTTCTGTTGAGAAATGTTGAGTTTGAAGATGTTTGTATAATAGGACCGAATAAAGATCATTTGAAATTAAAGATTTTTAAAGACGGAACATATATCAATGCTCTTTTTTGGAGTGCGGCAAAATATAAAGACGAATTTAACTATAAAGACAAATTTGATATAGTTTTTAATATGGACATAAACAAAGGGAATTTTCAATTGATAATTTTGGATGCACGAAAAAACAGTTGATGAGTTGAATGATTTTTGATTTTTTTCAACCGTTCGACTTTTCTGTCGTTAAAACAAAAAATACGAAAGGCATTTTTTATTTGACAGTTTTTTTTTGAATTGATACAATTTTTGGATTATTATAACAGCAGATGAGAGTTTAGAGTTGGATGTCGAAAGTAAAAATACATTGAGCTTCTCGGTGTCGCAACTAAGAAAATGTAAAACATTTTCGATCTCGGCTCCTCAGCTAAATTAAATAAGGAGAAAGCAGTATGGCGAAATTCGTTTATTCGTTTGGTGGCGGAAAAGCAGACGGTAACGGCAGTATGAGAAACCTTCTGGGCGGAAAAGGTGCTAACCTTGCCGAAATGGCAGGAAAAGTTAAACTTCCCGTTCCTCCGGGATTCACAATCACGACAGAGGTTTGTACATACTACTATGACAACAAAAAAACTTATCCTAAAGAACTTGAAAAACAGGTTTCTGCAGCATTAAAATCTGTTGAAAAAATTATGGGTAAGAAATTCGGCGATTCTAAAGATCCTCTTTTGGTATCGGTAAGATCCGGAGCAAGAGCTTCGATGCCGGGTATGATGGAAACTGTTTTAAATGTAGGTCTTACATCAAAAACACTTCCGGGACTCATTGCAAAAACTCAGAATGAAAGATTTGCATATGATGCATATAGAAGACTTATTATGATGTATTCCGATGTTGTTATGGAAAAAGCTGCGGGAATTGAACCTGCAGACGACATGGGTATCAGAAAACAGCTCGAAAGAGTTATGGAAAAAGTTAAAAAAGATAAAGGCGTAACAAAAGATACCGACCTTGATGCACAGGATTTGAAAAAACTTTGTGAAGAATTTAAAGTAGTTGTTAAAAAAGTTTTGGGGAAAGAATTTCCCGACGATCCGATGAAACAGCTTTGGGGCGGAATTTCCGCAGTGTTTGCTTCATGGAACGGTAAGAGAGCAATCGCTTACAGAAAAATCGAAGGTATTCCCGAAGATTGGGGAACTGCGGTAAACGTTCAAAGCATGGTTTTCGGAAATATGGGTGACAATTCAGCAACCGGTGTTGCTTTCACCAGAAATCCGGCAAACGGAAATGCACATTTCTACGGAGAATATCTCGTAAATGCACAAGGTGAAGACGTTGTTGCAGGTATCAGAACTCCGGCTTCCATCAACGAAGCAACAAAAACCGAACAGAACAAAGGCGAAGTTTCTCTCGAGAAATTTATGCCTAAAGTTTATAAAGAACTTGATTCAATCCAGAAAAAACTCGAAAAACATTACAGAGATATGCTTGATATAGAATTCACGATTCAGGAAGGAAAATTGTGGATGCTTCAGTGCAGAGTCGGAAAGAGAAACGGTCCGGCTGCAGTTAAAATGGCACTTGATATGTTGAAAGAAAAACTCATTACGAAAGAAGAAGCCGTATTGAGAGTATCTCCCGCACAGTTGGATGAATTATTACATCCTATCATAGATTCCAAAGCGGAAAAAGGTGCAAAGATTTTGGCTAAAGGTCTTCCTGCAGGTCCGGGAGGAGCAAACGGTCAGATAATATTTTCCGCCGAAGATGCAGTTGCTTGGGCAAAGAAAGGTAAAAAAGTTATTCTCGTCAGAGAAGAAACAAACCCTGAAGATGTTGAAGGTATGAGAGCAGCTCAGGCAGTATTAACCGCAAGAGGCGGTATGACCTCACATGCGGCACTTGTTGCAAGAGGATGGGGAAAATGCTGTATCGTAGGTTGTGCCGATGTTTCCGTTGATTTGGCAAAGAAAACCATGACAATCGGCGACAAAAAATATAAAGAAGGCGATTATATAACTCTTAACGGAACAAAAGGTTTTGTTTATGACGGAGCATTGGCAATGGTTGATGCAACGGAAAACAAAATTTTGTTCGATTTCTTAAAGATTTGCGATTCCATTAAGAGACTTAAAATCAGAACAAATGCAGATAATCCTGCAGATGCTAAGAAAGCAAGAGCTTTCGGTGCTGAAGGTATCGGACTTTTCAGAACGGAACATATGTTCTACGGTGAAAATTCCGAAAAGCCTTTATTTGCATTGAGAAAAATGATTGCTTCCGCAACAACCGAAGAAAGAAAGAAAGCTTTGGACGAAATGTTCCCGTATATGAAAGCAAGTATTAAAGGAACAATGGAAGCTATGGACGGATATGCAGTAACAATCAGATTGCTTGATCCTCCTCTTCACGAATTTATCCCCAGAGAAAAAGCTCAGCAGGAAATAATTGCAAAGAGCTTGAAGATTTCTTTGGATGAATTCAAAGCAAGAGCGGAATCTCTTCATGAATCTAACCCGATGATGGGACACAGAGGAGTAAGACTCGGTGTAACTTATCCCGAAATAACGGAATATCAGGTTAGAGCTATATTTGAAGTTGCTGTTGAACTTTTGAAGAAAGGCAAAAAAGTTCATCCTGAAATAATGGTTCCTGTTGTTTGTACCGAAAATGAATTGAAACTTCAGAAAGCTATCGTTGAAAAAGTTCACGAAGAAGTTTTAAAGAAAGCTAAAGTTAAAAAGCTTGATTACTCTTTCGGAACAATGATAGAAATTCCGAGAGCTGCATTAACTGCGGATAAACTTGCAAATGTTGCAGAGTTCTTCTCTTTCGGAACAAACGATTTAACTCAGATGAGTTTCGGTTTCTCGAGAGATGACGTAGGTGCTTTCTTGGGCGACTATCAGGAAAAGAAAATATTGCCTGCAGATCCTTTCCAGACGATAGATCAGGAAGGTGTAGGACAATTGATTAAGCTCGGACTTGAAAAAGGAAGAAGCGTAAGAAAAGGAATGAAAATCGGTATCTGCGGAGAACACGGCGGAGAACCTAAATCCGTTGAATTCTGCAATGCTATCGGAATGACTTATGTTTCATGCTCTCCTTTCAGAGTACCTATAGCAAGGCTCGCCGCAGCACAGGCAGTTGCAAAAGAAAAGAAATCTAAGAAATAGATTCAATAAAATATTAAATCGGGTTGATGTTATCGTCAACCCGATTTAATTTAAGCAGGACAAATTATGAAAAAAATAATTTCTTTGATATTAGTGCTTTTTGTTGTTTCGTCGTTATCATATGCTTTAACCAATAAAGACGAAATTGTAAACGTAACCGGCATAACTGATACCGTTTCCGTAAACAATTCGGGAAATAAACTTTCTCCCAACGGAGACGATACTTTGGAAAACATAGATTTTTATGTTGTTATGCCTCAAAAAAAGTCCAAAGTAAAAAATTGGAGTTTCTCTATTATTAATAAACAGACTTCCGAAGTCGCTTACAACCTTATGGGTAAAAAAGAAATCCCGGCTGTTATAACTTGGAACGGGAAAAACGAGGCCGGAGCTGTTGTTGAAGGTTCGTACGGATATATATTTACCGCAGATATAAACAAAGAAAATATTAAAATAGCTCAAGACGGAATTATCGTAGATATTACGCCTCCGTATTTATCAATTGCTTTACAGAAAGATACTTTCTTTGCCGACAAAGAAAAAAATAAATTTGAAAAAGAACTTTCCATAGTCTTAAATACTGGCGATGAAAATAAAATAGATTTATCCAAAACAAAATTGGAAATAGTTAATACAAGAAATAAAATTGTTAAGTCGTGGTCTTTTTCCGAAGAAAAAGTTGTTCCGGGAGTGATTTATTGGGACGGTGTGGATGATATTTACGGAACTGTTGTTCCCGCGGGAGAATACAGTGCAATTTTTAAATCCTGCGATGAATTCAATAATAATTCAAGTACGTTTTCTACTTTTACGGTATTTGATAAAGCAAAAGGCGATTCCAAAATTGTAGTTAAGGAAGAACCGAGAGGGTTACTTGTTAACCTTTCAAGCAATATCTTGTTTGCTTCGGAAAAAGCCGTTTTGAAAAAGGAAGCTGCGGCATCTCTTGACGAAACGATTGATCTTTTAAATACTTATCCCGCAAACAAAGTTTTGATTGAAGGCTATACCGATTCTACCGGGGATAATAAGAAGAATTTAAAACTTTCTTATGACAGAGCAAAAGCCGTATATTCTTATTTGGTTAAGAAAGGAATAAGAGCGGACAGGTTGACGGCGGTAGGTTACGGTTCAAAAAATCCTATTGCCACAAATAAAACAGCTGTCGGAAGATCTCAGAACAGAAGAGTTAATATTATAATTTTGAAAAATATGGATGAACAGACAGATAAATCAAAAAACGAAAAAATAAAACAATCTAAACCGAAAAAGATACAATCCGTTGAAGAATCGGCGTCTTCCTTTGAACAGATATCTGTTCCGAGCGAAGATGTAATTGAAGTAATTGAAATATTGGAGGACTAAATATGATTCCTTTAGCAAAACCTATTCTCGGAAAGAGAGAAAAACAATTAATTAATGAAGTAATAGATTCAGGCATTATCGCAAGCGGAAAATATGTTGAAAAATTCGAACAGATGTTTGCAAAAGTTTCAAGTGCAAAATATGCGGTTGTTTGTTCCAACGGAACGACGGCACTTAATACAGCTATTCTTTCGTGCGGAATTAAGCCGGGAGATAAAGTTATAACTACTCCTTTTACTTTTATTGCCACTTCAAATTCAATTCTTTATTGCGGAGCAAAACCGATATTTGCAGATATCGATCCGAAAACTTATGATATCGATCCGAAATCTGTCGAGAAAATATTGAAAAAAGAAAAAAATGTTAAAGCCGTTATATGTGTTCATTTGTACGGGTTGCCGTGCGATATGGGCGAACTTTTAAAACTTAAGAAAAAATATAAATTTGTTTTGATTGAAGATGCCTGTCAGGCACATTTGGCAAAGTATAAAAATAAAACAGTCGGAACTATCGGCGATGCGGGAGCTTTTTCGTTTTATGCTACTAAGAATATGACTACCGGTGAAGGCGGTGCGGTTTTAACAAATAATTCAAAAACTGAAAAACTTGCACGTAAAATTATAAATCACGGAAGAATGGCTCATTACGGGCATGATATATTAGGTTATAATTTCAGATTGACAAATGTTTGTGCAGCTATCGGTATAGCTCAGTGCGAACAAATAAAAAAATGGACGAAACAAAGAATTGCCAATGCCAAAAAATTATCCGACGGATTAAAAGATATTGATTTTCTTGAAACTCCGTTTGTTCCGAAAGGTTATACGCATGTTTATCATCAATATACCGTCAGAGTTAAAGACGGTTTAAGAGATAAGTTTATGCAATATTTAAAAGATAACGGTATCGGTTGCGGAATACATTATCCTGAAGTTCTTCACAGACAGCCGTTATATAAAAGTTTAGGTTATAAACAAAATCTTTGTCCCGTCGCAGAACAGGCAACAAAAGAAGTTTTGTCGTTGCCGGTTCATCCGTCGCTTTCAAATAAAGATATATATACAATTATTAAAGTAATAAAAGGTTTTAAAAAATGAGTAAAATAAAAATTGCAGTTATTGGTGTAGGTTCGTTAGGTCAGCATCATGCAAGAATTTTGTCGACGCATGAAAATGCGGAACTTATCGGTGTTGTGGATGCCGATGCCAAAAGAGGAGAAACTATTGCAAAAAAATGCAATACTGTTAATTTTACCGACGTTAAAGATGTTATCGGTAAAATACAGGCTGCAGTAATTTCAGTGCCTACTCCGTATCATTATGATATAGCAAAGCAGCTTCTTGAAGCAGGAGTTCATTGTCTCGTTGAGAAACCTTTTACCGAGACAGTTGAACAATCTACCGAACTTATCAGAATTGCCAGAGATAAAAATCTTGTTTTACAGGTCGGACATGTTGAAAGATTTAATCCGGCAATTATTGCAGCATATCCTTATGTAAAAGAACCTAAATTTATAGAAGTTAATCGTCTCGGGCCATACGACCCCAGAACAAGTCACATCGGTGTAGTTCTTGATTTGATGATACACGATTTGGATATGCTTTTGAACTTTGTTAAAAGTAAAGTTGTAAGTTTTGAGGCTTACGGTGCGAAAATTCTTTCCGAGCATGAAGATATTGCAAAAGTCAGAATAAAATTTGCCAACGGTTGTGTAGCAGATGTTTCCACCAGCAGAGTAACTATAGATAAATACAGAAAAATAAGAATTTTCCAGAAAGACAGTTATGTTTCCGTCGATTATGCCGGAAAAAGTTTAAAAATATATCAAAAGAAGCCTAACGTTTCCGTAGTAAAAAGTTTGTTTGATATAGATGTTATTAAGCCGAAGGTACAGACAGGAGAGCCTTTAGCTTATGAATTGACGCACTTTTTAAATTGTGTTATCGAAGGTAAAAAGCCTTTGGTTTCAGGCGAGCAGGGAAGAGATGCACTTGAACTTGCTCATGATATTCTGCACTATATGCAGTTTTAGAAATTATTAAAAATATTAAAGAAGCCTGTCATATCGGGTTCCGGAAGAGAGCGTATCTTTAAATTAAAAAATCTTATCAACTAAGAAATCAAAAAATGATTTCTTGAGGAGAAAACAAAAAAATGAAACTTAAAATGTTGTTGACGCTAATGTTGGTTGCAGGTCTTGCCACAATGTCTTACGCCAAAAGTCACTTTATTACACCGGGTGCGAGAGCAGGCGGTTACGGAACGGCTTTTGTTGCTGTTGCCGATGATTTAACCGCAATCTATTACAACCCTGCAGGTCTTGCTTATCAGGAAGATACTCAGGTTATGGCATCTTTGTTTTATATTGATTATCCCGTAACCACCAATCGTGAAGTACCTTTGGGCACCGGTCTTACTTCAAAAGAATACAAAACAAATGCATTGGTTCCTTTTGTAGGTTTTTCCACAAAATTCTATTATGATACCGTTATTGCCGCAGGTGTTTATGCTATAGGCGGAGGCGGCGGACAAGTGAAAGATTTACCTGCCGGAGTTAAAATAGAAGGTCAGCAAAGTTTTATGATTTACAACATATCTTTGGCAAAAAAAATAACCGATAAACTTTCTTTAGGTTTGGGCTTTGATGCAATCCAAATGCAGGATAAAATGGTTGTAAATGTCGCTGGCGTTGATTACAACAGGAGTGCTTTCGGGTTTCAGGGCGATTTAGGTATTATGTTAAAACCGGTAGAAAAGCTCTCAACGGCATTTGTTGTAAGAACGGGAACATATATCGGCTTACCGGAAGAAAATAACCCTGCTGCAAAAACTTTCGGTGCAAGAGATGGTTATACATATCCGTTAACTCTTGAATTCGGTGCGGCTTATGATGTGTTTGACAACTTTACGCTTGCTGCAGCTCTTACGAGAAATAAATATTCTTGGTTAGGTGTTCGCTTTCAGGATACGACGCAGATTAGAGTCGGAACGGAATACAGACCTACAGATAAATTGTCATTGCATCTCGGATTTTATTCCGATCCTAACATAATAAAAGATACATATAAAGATTCTTACGGTTTAACTAACCTTGATATGTATAATATGAAATATTTTACTGCCGGTGTTGAATACAATTTTACGGATGCTTTGAAAGCAGGTTTGTCTTTTACACATTCTTGTACGAACCCTGTAACAAAAGACGGTATAACTTACAAATATGA
This sequence comes from uncultured Elusimicrobia bacterium, assembly GCA_937916125.1. GTDB lineage: Bacteria > Elusimicrobiota > Endomicrobiia > Endomicrobiales > Endomicrobiaceae > Ruminimicrobiellum. Next base: position 12,473 of record CALGGE010000033.1, read on the forward strand.
AGTTAATTTAGGCAGATTTGATATCAGCTATAAATTCTTATAATAAAGAAATGCAGGCAATTTTTGCTTAAAAGCTTAAGGGTGAAGGGGTAAAACCCTTCACCCTTTCAACTTTTCAATTGTAGTTCCGTCTGTCATTCCCGAGCGTCTTTGTCGGGAATCTCGCAGTTGCTGTTTGTCGTTGTAGTTGCCGTTGTCGTTCATTATACATTATACATTATACATTATACATTGTACATTGCAGTTGTTGTTGTCGTTGAAACTTTTTAACTCTTCAACTATTCAACTCTTCAACTGTAATTGTATATTTTTAATGTCTAAAAACGGGATAATCTGATGAGGAAAATTTATTTTGTTTTGAGTTTTTTATTTTTGTTTTTTGCGGGAAATTTATATGCACAAATTTCCGTTGAATATTTCGGCGGAGCGGGAAGAGTTTCCGGTTCTTGTGCCTTGGTAAAGACCGACGAAATGTCCGTAATTGTGGATTGCGGCAGCTTTTATGAGGAAAACAATCTTCCGACATATAACGATACTATTGACGAAAAACTTGTAAATGCCGATGCTATGGTGCTTACGCATGCTCACAACGATCACAGCGGAAAGATTTCTCTGTTGATAAGTGAAGGATACAAAGGTAAAATTTACTGCACTAAAGCAACAAGAAAAATTCTTTTTGAAATTTTTGACGACGGCTGGACTCACTCCGACGTTAAACAGAAATATTTTTGGTCGAAAAAAGCAAGGTTGAATATTGAAAAAATCCATAAAGGAATATTGTCCGTCCACTGGTATAATGATTGTAAGAAAAATATTATAAATATTGAACAAGTCGAAGAAGCGATTTCTCTCAGTCAATTAAAAAAAGAATATGATATCAATATGAAATTGTGCAAGAACTGTTTGAAAAAAGAGCTCGAAAAAACGCAAAAACATTTTGTTGATATTCCGTATAAAGAAAATATAGAACTTTCGGATAAAATAAATTTTATCCTGTTTGATGCGGGGCATATTACGGGCTCTGCAAGTGTAATGTTTAATATTTATGACGATAATGAGATAAAAAAGATTGCTTTCTCAGGAGATCTTGGCAGCAATTTGTCAAAAATAACTCCCGACAAAGATATAATACCTAAAGCCGATTATGTCTTTATAGAAACTACTTACGGTGCTTCGGATAAAAATGTTGTTTATTCCGATTATGATATTTTTCAGAATGCCGTCGCCAATGCTCTGAAAGACAATAAAATAGTTTGGATACCGTCATTATCTTTGCACAGAACACAGAAAATTTTATATGAAATTAAACAGGCACAAATGAAAGGTCTTATCGGTGAAGATGTTCCGGTATATTCTCTGTCTCCGTCGTCAAACGGCATAACAAAACAGTATGAAAACGAATTGAAACATCCGTCGGATGAAAAATGGTTTAAAGATGAAGTTTATGAAACAGGATCTTTCCTGCCCGCAAAATATATTGTAACAAAACCTAAAAATCAAAAATTTCCCGCACCCTGTATAATAATTTCCGCAAGCGGAATGATGAATCAGGGTGTATCTTATACTCTGTTGAACAAATTGCTTCCTTTTGATAATGTGGAAGTTTTTTTGGTCAGCTATGCTGCACCGCAAACACCTGCCGGCTTATTAAAGAAAGGTGCAAAATATATTAAAACAAAATTCGGCAAAATGGATGTTAATGCTAATATAAATATTTTTAATATTTTTTCCGACCATGCCGATAGTGCAGAACTTCTTCGATGGCTTTCCAATCAGGATGAAAATACGCAACTGTTTTTGGTGCATGGCGAAAAGGATGTCCTCAAAAAAGCCCAAAAGAAATATAAATCAAAAGGCTTCCCCGACACTAAAATCGCTATCATCGGCTCCCACCCGTTACAATAAATCCGCACGGGAAATCGTAATAAAACATATTTTAATTGCAAATCACAAAATTTCCTTCTTGCGATTTTTTTTAATTTATTGTATAATACTTCACTGTAAATTTTACAAAAGGAAAGGAAATAAAAATGAAAGTTTTAGTTGTTAATTGCGGTTCATCGTCGGTAAAATATTCTTTGTTTGATATGGAAAAAGAGCAGAAAATAGCGTGGGGGCTTGTAGAGTGCATAGGGCTTGAAGAATCTTTCTATAAAAGACAAACTTTAACCGTCCCTCAGGTAAAAACCGCATGCAAAGTTGCCAATCATTTCGAGGCTGTTCAAATAATCATAAAAGATTTGCTTGACGAAAAAACAGGCAGCATAAAAGATATAAACGAAATTAAAGTCGTAGGACACAGAGTAGTTCACGGCGGATATAAATTTTCTAAACCCGTCTTGGTAGATGAACAGGTAAAAAAAGATCTTAAAGAATGTTATTCAATAGCTCCTCTTCATACACCACACCATTATGCAGGTATTGAGGCCGTGGAGAAAATGCTTCCGGGAATACCTTCGGTTTTGGTATTCGATACGGCATTTCATCAGACGATGCCCGACTATGCCTACAGATATGCAATACCCGAAGAATATTACGAACAGGACCATGTAAGAAGATACGGTATGCATGGAACTTCTCATAAATATGTTACTCGTAAAGCAGCGGAAATGTTGAATATTGCGACGGATAAAGTGAATTTAATCACATGTCATTTAGGTAACGGCAGTTCAATTACCGCAATTAAAAACGGTAAAGTTATTGATACATCCATGGGCTTTACTCCTCTTGCAGGACTTGTTATGGGAACAAGATGCGGAGATATTGATCCTGCGGTTATCGTTCATATTTTGGCAAAATATCCTAAAATGACTTCCGACGAATTGAATAATCTTTTAAATAAGCAGAGCGGTGTTGCCGCAGTTTCGGGAATTGCCGGCGGAGATATGAGAGAAGTAGAAGATGCAATGATTGCAGGCAACAAAAAGGCAGAACTTGCATTTAATATGTTGTGCTACAGTGCAAAAAAATATTTGTGTGCATATTACGGAATACTGAACGGTATCGACGGTATAGTGTTTACCGCCGGAATAGGGGAGAATTCTCCGTTGACCAGAGAAAAAATTTGCGAAGGTCTTGATAATTTGGGAATAAAAATAGATAAAGCTTTGAATGCTCCAAGAAGCAGCAAAGAGAGATTTATTTCCTCACAGGATTCAAAAATAAAAGTTATGGTTATACCTACAAATGAAGAATTAATGATAGCAAGAGAAAGCTTACAGGTTCTTAATAACGGGAAATAGTAAAAAAACAGGTGACAAATAAAAAAAAATTTGCTATAATTCTCGTAGAAGATTAGAGAAATCGCAAAGCGATTCAACTCTTTAACTGTTCAATTATCGTTGTCGTATCGGGGCTATAGCTCAGTTGGGAGAGCGCTTGCATGGCATGCAAGAGGTCAGGGGTTCGACCCCCCTTAGCTCCACCTTTTTTTTACAATCCTTTCGATTTTTTCCCGGTATTCTTGAAGTTGCGGATAAGATTTTATTTCAGCTTCTATTTATTGCATTTTTTATCGTTTTTTAATATAATATACTTTTATGAAAAACAAAGGGATGATTATTATTGTTTCTGCTCCGTCGGGTGCAGGAAAGACTACTATTTGTAATGCTTTAATGAAAAGCGATAAAAATATTGTTTATTCCGTTTCCACAACCACCAGAAGCCCGAGAAAAGGGGAAAAGAACGGAAGAGAATATTTTTTTGTTGATGAGAGAACTTTTAAAAATGATGTGAAAAATAAGATGTTTGTCGAGTGGGCGAAAGTTCATAACCATTTTTACGGAACGTCAAAAAAATTTTTAAATGAAACAATAAGCAAGGGAAAAGATGTTCTTCTCGATATAGATGTGCAGGGTGCGGTAAAAATAAAAAAACAATATAAAGATGCATTAATGATTTTTATTACAGCACCGAGTATTAAAATTTTAAAAGAAAGACTTCTTAAAAGAAATAAAGATTCGTTGGATGTAATAAAAGTAAGGCTTGCCAACGCAAGGAAAGAACTGTCTTATCTGCCTAAGTATGATTATTTAATTCTTAACGACAAACTTGAAAAAAGTATTGAAAATATTAAATCCGTAATTAATGCGGAACGAATATCGATAAAAAGAAATAAAAATATTTTTGGAGGCACACTTAAATGAATAATGCGGAAAAACCGGTAGAAGAATTATTTTTTGAATCAGGTATGGGAAAATACGATGTTACCAAACTTGCAATAGAATGGATAAAAGTTAAAAAGAACGAAGACGAATACAGAAAACTTTCTCAAAAAGATCTTCTCGACAGAGCAATAAGAGATGTAGTAACGGGAGTTGCAACATATAAAGAAATAGAAAATATAAAGAAGAAAAAATCTGTGGCAAAGGAAGACGATGAAGAAACAAATCCGGAAATCAACTGATAATCTTAAAGGCAAAAATATCATAGTCGGTATTACCGGCGGGATAGCCGTATATAAAGTTTGCGACTTGGTTAGAAGTTTTATTAAACTGGGTGCAAATGTTATTTGTGTTATGACGGAAGCCGCAACAAAATTCGTAACACCTATGACTTTTCAGTCTTTAACGAAAAACAGAGTTTGTTGTGATATGTTCGACAGCTCTTATTTTGAAATAGAACATGTGTCTCTTGCACAAAAAGCAGATATTTATGTAATAGTTCCCGCTACGGCAAATACCATTGCCAAACTTGCTTTGGGTTTTGCCGATAATTTGGTTACATCTACGGCAATTGCAACAACCGCACCTATAGTGGTATGTCCTGCAATGAACCATAATATGTATCACCATAAAGCAGTGGAAAAAAATGTTGAAACATTAAAAAAGTTAGGTTATAAGATAGTTGATGCTAAGCCGGGACTCTTAGCCTGCGGAGTTGTAGGTGACGGATGTCTTGCCGACAATGAAACGATAGTTTCAGCCGTAATTAAACAGCTGAAATAATGTACAGTCATTATACATTAAAATCGGATATTATAAAAATGTTAACTATTCTCATTACTTTAGGCTCGACAAGAGAGTATATTGATCCCGTAAGATTTTTATCAAATGCTTCGTCGGGAAAAATGGGTAAAGCATTAACGGATGAAGCTTTGAAACAAAACTGTAAAGTAATAGCGGTCAAAGGTCCCTGCAATACGGAAATAAAGAAAAATAAAAATTGTAAAGTGATAGACGTAATAAGTGCAAGAGATATGCTCTCTGCCGTTAAGAAGAACTTAAAAAATGCCGATATCTTTATGGGTGCGGCGGCAGTAAGCGACTACAGACCGGCTACAATTTCAAAAAACAAGATAAAAAAACAGGATATCGAAAATAACGAAACTTTCAGTCTGCAACTTGTAAAAAATCCCGATATAATAAAATATGTTTCCGAACACAAAAATAAAAAACAGATAAGCATCGGCTTTGCTTTGGAAACAAAAAATTTATTAAAGTATGCCGAAACAAAATTAAAAGAAAAAGATCTTGATATGATTGTAGCCAATAAGGCGTCAGCCATATCGTCGGATAAATCGCAAGTTGTATTAATATTTAAAAACGGAAAAAGAAAAACTTTAAAATTATCGTCCAAACAAAAAATCGCAAAAGAGATTATCAATGAATCAATCGGAATATTTAAAAATAATAAAACTTGCCAAAACGGCAATTAACGAATATAAAAATTGGGGAGAAGAAGAAATTGTTACCGAACAGCTTGTTCAACCCAAGAAACAGGAACCGTCATTGAAACCTGCAGAAAATATTAAACAGGATAAAAATGCCGAACAGCTTTTGGAAGAGTTAAAGAAAAAAATTATCAACTGTCAAAAGTGCGGACTTGGTGCAACAAGATTAAATGCCGTATTCGGCTCCGGCAGTGCCTATGCCGATATTATGTTTGTCGGTGAAGGTCCCGGTTTTCAGGAAGATCATAAAGGGCAACCGTTTATCGGAAGAGCAGGAGATCTGCTTACCAAAATTATAGAGGCTATGCACTACACGAGAGAAACGGTATATATTGCAAATATCGTAAAATGTCATCCCATGAAAGATTCTTCCAATCCGGAATTAAGAAGCAACGACAGACCTCCTACTCCTCAGGAAATGGCTTCATGTCATCCGTATCTTGACGAGCAGATAAAAATAATCAATCCTAAGGTTATCGTAACACTCGGGGCATCTTCTACAAGAGCTTTACTGAAAACTGAAGAACTTATGGGTAATCTTCGCGGAAAATTTCAGGAATATAACGGAATAAAATTGATGCCTACATATCATCCCGCGGCACTTTTAAGAAATCCCAACCTAAAAAAAGATGTTTGGCAGGATATGAAGAAAGTTATGGCTTTTATCGGCAAAAAGGCGTAAATATGAAAGTGATAGAAGTTATATTACCTATTCCTTTAAAACAGTCTTTCTATTATAAAATTCCGGAAAAATATCAAAATAAAGAAATTAAATACAGACGAGTTTCCGTACCGTTCGGTTCAAGGGTGTTTGTCGGATATGCCGTATCCGTTGTTGAAGATTATCAGCCAGTCGAAACAATAAAACTTAAGGAATTTATATCGGTCATTGATAAAATGGATGTCCTCAATGAGGAAATAATTGAACTTGCAAAGTGGCTGGCACAAACTTATCTCTGCTCGGTGGGGGAAGCAATGTCGGTAATAGTACCGACATCTTTAAAAGCTCCAAGAAGAAATACTAAACAAAGAGATAAAAAAATCAAAATCGACGACCCTAATTTTATGATGACCGAACATCAAAAAAATGCTTTTGAAAAAATACATTCCGCAATTATTTCCGGCAAAAATGAAAATTTTCTTGTACACGGTGTAACCGGCTCCGGTAAAACGGAAGTTTATTTACGAAGTATTCGGACGGCGATAGATAACAATAAATCCGCAATTTTTCTTCTTCCCGAAATAGCACTTACGCCGCAATTTATATCAATACTCAATAAACGCTTCGGCGATATTGTCGCATTATGGCACAGCGAAGTAACCGTAATTCAAAAGTACAGGATATTCAACGCCATACTTACGGGGGAAACAAAAATTGTCGTCGGTGCAAGATCTGCCGTATTTTTACCTTTTAAAAATTTGGGTTTGATAATCGTTGACGAAGAACACGAGAATACATACAAGCAAAATAACAAACCGTCTTATGATACAAAAGAAATTGCTTTATGGCGTGCAAAATACAATAATGCCGTGGTGGTATTCGGTTCAGCTACGCCGTCAATAGAAACATATCATAATACCATGCTCGGCAGATACAAACTGCTTGAAATGCCTGCAAGAATTGATAACAAACCTCTTCCCGAAATACGGCTCATTTCTTTAAAAGATATGAAAACAACGGTTTCGGTTTTTTCCAAGCCTATGCTTGCCGCCATTAAAACTGCTCTCGCAAGACGGGAGCAGGTAATAATATTTTTAAACAGAAGAGGCTATTCTCCATCGATAGTTTGTAAAAATTGCGATACGGTAATACAATGTCCCGACTGTTCGGTTGCTATGGTATATCACAAAAATCCCGAACATTTGGAATGTCACTATTGCGGCAGACAGTTCAGATTCCCGCTAAAATGTCCGGAATGCGGAAATTCGGAATATCGTGTTATAGGTGTTGCCACACAGCGTGTCGAGCAGGACTTAAAAACGTTGTTTCCTCACACTAAAATATTTCGTTTGGACAGAGACAGCGTAACTTCCAAGAAAGTTTATACCGATGTTTATGAGGGAATAAAAAACGAAGAATATTCTATCCTTTTGGGAACACAGATGGTAACAAAAGGTTTTGATTTCCCGAGAGTATCGCTTGTTTGCGTCGTCGATGCGGATACCTCTTTATATCTTCCGGATTTTCATTCTTCCGAGAGAACATTTCAGCTTATTACGCAGGTGGCGGGACGTTGCGGAAGAGCCGATATTAAGGGAAAAGTTTTGGTGCAGACGCGATATCCCGACAATTATGCATTAAAATTCTGTCAGGAATACGCCTATGACAAATTTTACGTGCAGGAAATAGAATACAGAAAAGAATTGTTTTATCCGCCTTTTTGCAACATCGCCAAAATTACCGTCAGAAATAAAGATAATGACAAATGCTTGGCTTTTGCGGAAACGTTATATAAAATTACCGAAAAAGAAATGATGGAATTAAATTATCCGATATATCTTTTAGGTCCGTCTCAGTCTTATATTGCCAAACTTAACAATACCTACAGATGGCAGATTATTTTGAAAGGTAACAGAGCGGAAATTAAGGATCTTCTTGAGAAAGTTTCTTCAAAAATCAGGCTTCCGCAGGAGACTTATATTAATATAGAACTGGATCCGTCCGATCTTTTATAAAATTATTAAAACGTTTTTAATGCCGTTGACCGTAAAAAGCTTTTGCTTTTTCGAATATAATTTTGTAAAATATCAGACAATATAATTAAAAGGAACAATTTATGAAATTGTTAAAATCTATAGTAATTCTGTTATGTGTCGTTTGTTTTTCCGGTTGCGGTAACGAAGTGGCAAGGTTAAAAAAATATGCAGAGAATAATGATGTTTCGGCACAAATGAAGCTTGCAAAAATTTATTATGACGGAATAAAAGTTGAGAAAGATTACAAAGAAGCGTTTAAATATTATTCCATGGCGGCAGAAAATAATAATATGGACGCTCAGCTTGAAACCGTTTGGATGTTGTTCGGCGGAAAAGGCACCGACAGAGATTTTAAAAAGGCGGTAGCACTGTTAAATAAATATGCCGATAACAAAAATAAAAAAGCTCAGGAAGTTTTGGCATCGATGTATTATTACGGAATTTTTGTCAAGAAAGATTATAAGAGAGCTTTTGAATTATTTCTGATAGCTGCAGAAGACGGTAAACTTTATGCACAGGAAAAGCTCGGTGATATGTATTATGAGGGCGAATATGTAAAAAGAAATTATAAAAAAGCTCTCGAATGGTATCTTAAGGCTTCCGAACAGGGCAGTTTGTATGCAAAGATAGCATCAACGGAAATAGAACAGATGGATATTAAGGGAGAATTATAAGCAGTAAAAAAATAAAAACGGAGGATGTTTTAGATGAAAAAGTTGTCGGCGGTGGTGTTCAGTTTGGTCCTTTTTGCAGGAGTTTCTTTTGCTGCAAGAGGTGATAATTCAGGTTATCAATCATCTTATTCCGGAAAAACTCAGAAATCTTACTCGAGTTCAAGTAAGAAATCTTCTTACAAATCCGGAAGTGCCGAACATGGTAATTTCGGTGTAGGCTATTCAAAAACTACCATTGCATTCGGAAATGCTTTTGGAATTAACGACTTGGAGTTGGATCAGATAGCGGCAAGATATTGGATTAACGATACTATCGGTATCGATGCACAGTTGGGGTTCTCCAGCGGAGATGTTAATTCTTCCGTATTGTTCGGTGCAAAAGTTATCGGTAAATTTATTCAGGTTAACAAATTGGATATTTATTGGATGGCAGGTCTTGCATTCGGAAGTTATGACCCGAAAATCGGAGGTGTAAATTCTTTATCAATTTTTAGAATCACCGGCGGTGTAGGTGCGGAATATTATATTATTCCCTGCTTATCTGTTCTTACGGAACTCGGAATCCGTTATGATTCTGCAAGTGCTAACGGAAACAGCAACAGCCAGTTCGGTATATTCGCAGACTGGTTGCCTCAGGCAGGCGTAAGATTCTATTTCTAAAAAATTGTATTTTAGGGGGGGAGATAAAAAAATGAAAAAATTATTGGCAGTAGCATTCAGTTTTATGTTTTTAGGTTTGGTAGGTTGTGGCGGAAAAGGTAAAATTTCTCAAGATCAGCAGGTAAAGCAGACGGTTATCGAAACTATTCCCAGAGGCGATCAGCCTAAATGGGTAAAGAACGGAACGGAATACTATAAAAAAGACAGCAAAATGTTCTACACTGCCGTATCCGAAGGTTTCTCTAACATAGAAGCTTCCAGAAGAGCTTCTTTTGCGGCAGCTCAGACAAAAGTTGCGGAACAAATTAAGAACACAATCGGCGTAGAATTCGGCAGAAGCTTGGAAACAGGTGTATATGAAGATTCTACAGGCGGTTATTTGAAAGATGTATTTATGTCTAACGTAAACAAACTTCAGGTATCAGGTATTGCCGTAGAAGAAAACTACAGCGAAAAGATACAGGAAGTAAGCGGTTATGACAGCAAAGTTTTCTGGAGAACATACACATTGGTATCTATTCCGGAAAAAACTTATAATGACTTGGTAAAGAGAGCTTTTACCGATACATCCGCACAGGTAGCACAGAACAAAAGTGCTCAGGAATTGTTGAAAGAAGCTGAAGCAAGATTCTATGGTGATTCCGCTTCAACCGGCAAATAATAATGAATAAAATAAAATTATTTTCAATTTTATTTATGGTTTTCTGCTTAGCTTGTAATACTTCGGTATTACAAGCTAAGGTTGTTGAACGTTCTTCCAAAAAAATGCCCGACTGGATAGGCAAAAACAGCGAAGACAAAAAGAGTTTATATTTTGCCGGTTCTGCCGCAGACGAAAAGTTCGACGTGGCAAGAAAGCTTGCAATAAACGACGCTCTTACCCAAGCTGTTGAAAGTTTGGATTTAACAATGTCGGTAAATACCGAAAAGATTATATCCGACACCGGTTCGTTTCTTGATTCAAGAACAAAAACCAAAACTTCAAAAGTTCGTGTTCTTAATACCAAAGTAAAAGATGTCTTTTTTGAAAAGTATGAAGAAGACGGAAAAAGTTCCTATACCGTACATGCTTTGGTAGAATATAATAAAAAAGATTATGAAGCCGAAAAAGCTCGTCTTGCTAAAGAGTATGAACAAATTCAGCAGAATCTTAAAAACAGATATTCAAAAGCAAATGATTATACCGGTAAAGGTTTGTATTCCGATGCGTTGCCGGAACTTTTTGAATCGTTAAGATTGATTTATATTTACGGCGTCAGCCAAACTTTAGAACCGGAAATCACTTCAAAGATTAATGATATCTTATCTAAAATAAAATTTAAAAATACTTTTTCCGTTTCGGAAAATCACAGCGGAATCACTGCAAATATTTTCGCATATTTTTTCGATAAAAACGGAACCGATCCTTGCAAAAAATACGCTTTTGCCGTTAAAACGGTAAACAATTTTTCGTTGGAAACGATTTACTGCGATGAAGACGGAAAAGCGGACTATACATTCAACAAAGTTTCTTATTTGAAAAAATCAAATTACAAACTTGAACTTGATTTGCAAACGACTTTCAATTTGGACGAAGATTTTTATAATAATTATTCTTTTAAATCGGTTTACGATGAACTTAATTTCTTGGGGAATAAGAAAAAAATAAAAATTAATATCACATCCGATAAATCCGCAGGCGAGCTAAATTCCATATTAAAATCAAATTTAGTACAGAACGGTTTTGTTGCGGTTAACACAAATGCCGATTTTATATTAAACGTGAATTTTAAATTTATTGAATCTGCCAAGACGGAATTAAAGAGTTTGTACAGTGACGATTCCGATTTGTATATATCAAGTGCGGATGTTTTCGCAGAACTTTTATCGGCAGATAAAAATACACAAATAAACAGCATTACCTCTCAGGAAAAAGGTTTCGGTAAAACTTCCAAAAAATCTTACACGGAACTCTTACAGAAAATATCCGTAACAATCGTTAATTCGTTATAAAAAATAATAATAAAGAGGTTATATGAAAATTCTGTCTCTTTCTGCAATAGGAAAAGATAAGGTGGGTATCGTCAGTTCAATATCAAAAGTCCTTTTTGAATTGGGCTGTAATATAGAAGATTCCACAATGACTCTTCTCGGAGGACAGTTCGCCGTAATACTTCTTCTTTCCTGTCCTAAAAATACGGAAGTTTCAAAAATTAAAACAAAATTAAAAACTTCTTTAAACCACCTTGGTTTATCGGTAACGGTCAACGAAGTTGAACAGACTAAAAAAGATACAAAGAATTACGGCGATTATATTATTGCCGTTTACGGTGCCGATAAAGCCGGTATAGTTTACAGTGTCAGCAGATACTTGGCTGATAATAAAATTAATATAACCGACGTACAAACAAAAATTTCAGGTAATAAAAAACATAAAGTGTATATAATGCTGTTGGAAGTAAATATTCCGAAATCATTAAAGATTGACGATTTTAAACACTGTTTACATCATTTGGCAGAAGATTTGGATGTTGAAATTTTTGTCAACCAAGCCGACAGCACAACAATTTAAAATATTTATAATGTTACAGATAATAACCATTCCTAATCCTATATTAAAGCAAATCAGCCTGCCCATACAAAAAATAGATTCCGAAGTTAAAAATCTTGTATCCGGTATGCGTGAAATAATGTTGTCCTCTTCTCACTGTGTGGGTATAGCCGCAGTTCAGGTGGGCGTATTATCCCGTCTTATTTTGGCTGATGTGTCTTTAAATCCTAAACCTCACCACAATAACGGTCTGCTTGTAATGATTAATCCTAAAATTACTTATGCATCGGGGAAACTGAAATCTCGTGAGGGTTGTTTAAGCGTTCCGGATTTTACCGGTAATGTTATAAGAAAAAATAAAATAGAAGTGGAATATACGGATATTGACGGAAATTTGCAGAAGTTGAAAACGCACGGTTTTGAATCCATAGTTATTCAGCACGAGATAGATCACCTTGACGGTATTGTCTTCTTGGACAGAGTGTCTTCCTTAAAATCAGATATCTTTAAGAGAATGTGATTGGAACAAAATGCGAACATCCGACTATCAAATTTGCTTCACAAATTTCATTATACATTCCACATTGTTAAATAGATTATGTTATATTTCATCAGGCGGATTATTTCAGCAATTCCAATATTAATCGGTATCACGATAATAACATTCTTTGTTATGCATATGGCACCGGGCAAACCTACCGACGCCGTTACCGATATGAATATGAAAGTTTCCGCCGAATCTAAAGAAAGATTACAGAAACTTTACGGACTCGATAAACCTATTTATGTTCAGTATTTCGACTGGATGAAAAGAGTTATCTTTTTCGATTTCGGTAATTCTTTTAAAGATATGCGTCCTGCACGAAATAAAATTTTCGAAAGGCTTCCCGCAACAATTCTTTTAAATTTTCTGTCTCTGTTTTTTATCTGTCTTATATCAATCCCGTTAGGTATTTACTGTGCCGTCAGAAAAGATTCTTTCGCCGATAAATCCATAACAGTTATTTTGTTTATTTTATATTCCGTGCCGTCTTTTTGGTTGGCACTTATGCTTATGATACTTTTCGGTATTCACTTGGGTTGGTTGCCGATATCGGGCTTATATTCTTTCAATTTTGATACAATGAATATTTTTGAAAAAATTTTTGATATTTCAAAACACTTGATTCTGCCTGTAGCTGTTTCTGTTCTTGTATCTTTGGCATCTCTTTCCGGATACACACGTTCCGGAATGTTGGAAGTACTTAAACAGGATTATATTAAGACGGCTTATGCCAAAGGCTTGACGGAAAAACAGGTTGTTTTAAGGCACGCATTAAAAAACGCTCTTCTTCCGATGATAACGATAATAGGTTTATCTGTTCCGGGACTTATCGGCGGAAGTTTTATTTTTGAGACGGTATTTTCTTATCCGGGAATAGGCAGGCTTGGGTATGAGGCGGTAATGGCAAGGGATTATCCCGTTGTTATGGGAATAGCAACGCTCACGGCGGTATTAACGCTTTTGGGCAATATTATTGCCGATATTTTATATACTTACGCCGACCCGAGAATAAAAATCACGAAATGAAAACTAATAAATTTTTTATCATCGGAGTTATATTTATTTTACTGCTGATATTGACTGCAATTTTTGCACCCGTACTTACACCATATACACCGTCACAGCAGAATTTAATAGAAAGACTGCAAGCACCTTCCGCTCAACATCTTTTCGGTACGGATGATTTGGGCAGAGATGTTTTTGCAAGAATAGTATATGGTTCTCGTATTTCTCTTTCAGTAGGTTTTATTTCGGTCTTTATAATTCTTTGTATAGGAACATTTTTCGGCATAATTGCGGGCTATTACGGCGGTACAATCGATTATATAATAATGCGTTTTACGGATATAGTGTTGTGTTTTCCGACATTTTTTCTTATAATACTTGTTATAGCTTTTATAGAACCGAATATTTATAACGTTATGATAGTTATAGGTTGTACATCTTGGCCGGGACTGGCAAGGCTTGTAAGAGCTGAAGTTTTATCATTGAAAGAACGAGAATTTATTCTTGCGGCAAAAATGATGGCGATAAGTAATGTAAAAATATTTTTTGTACATATTTTACCGAATATAGTTTCACCTTTGATGGTATATTCTTCTCTTGCCATAGGCGGGGCTATACTTACGGAATCGGCACTTTCGTTTTTAGGCTTGGGTGTTCAACCGCCAATGCCGTCGTGGGGACAAATATTAACATCCGGTAAAGATTATATTTATATGGCGTGGTGGCTTTCTGTATTTCCGGGTATTGCTATTTTGGTTACTGTACTTTCTTTTAATCTTGTGGGAGAAGCAATCAGAGATGCCTTTGATCCTAAAAATCGCGAAGCAAATTTTTAACTCTTCAACCGTTCAACAAAAATTTGTTTCATAATTTTTTATGTTTTTAACTGTTAAAAATTTATCAGCAGGTTATTATATCAATTCCGATTTTGTCGAAGTTTTGCATAATATCAGCTTGGACATAAGCGAGGGGGAGTCTTTTGCCATAATCGGACAGTCAGGCTCGGGTAAAAGCACTCTTGCTCTTTCTTTGATGGGGCTTCTCTCTATAGATAACGGCAAAATCTCTAAAGGAAATATTGAATTTTGCGGAAAAGATTTGCAATCGAATATTGCAAAAATCAGAGGAAAAGATATTTCAATCGTTCTGCAGGATCCGCATTCTTATTTGAATCCGGTAGTAAAAGTCGGCAAACAGGTTCTTGAAGCATTGGAAGTGTATAACAAAACTCTTACCAAAGAAGAAAAAATTGCAAGAATAAAAGAAATTTTTAAAAAAGTAAAACTTGACGATTTTGATAGAATTTATAATTCTTATCCTCACAGACTTTCAGGCGGACAGAAACAGAGAATATTAATTGCAATGGCGATAGTAAATAATCCTAAACTCCTTATTGCCGACGAGCCGACTTCAGGTCTTGATGCAAATGTACAAACACAAATACTGGAACTTTTTGCGGAACTAAAAAAAGAATTAAATTTAACAATGATAATAATAACTCACAATATTTCAATAGCAAAAAAATATTGTGACAGGTTGGCGGTAATGTATAGAGGGGAAATTGTTGAACAGGGCAATACTGTGGAAATTTTCGGTAATCCAAAAAACGCTTACACTAAGCTGCTTATAAAGGCCGCCGGAAGATTTTTAACGACAGTTGAATAGTTGAAAGGTTGAAGAGTTAAAAACGGCAATGTACAATGTATGATGTACAATGTACAATGAACGGCAACGGCAACGACGGTTGAAAAGTTGAAAAGTTGAAAAGTTGAAGAGTTGAAAACGGCAATAAATTAAAAAAAGGAGAAGAATTATGAAAAGAAAATTAAAAGGGTTCACATTGGTAGAATTGGTAATAACGATTGCCATCGTTATCATTTTATCTGTAATTTCCGTACCGATTTACAGAGGGTACATTGATAAAGCTAAAATGTCAGAAGCATATGCACTTCTTGGAACAATATTATCAGCACAGAAAGCATATTTTTCAGAGTATGGTAATTTCTTACAACATGGTAATAGTAGCAGGTACACAAGTTTTGATACTGTTCTCGGAGTAGATGCCAGAGGGAACAAGTATATTACATGGTTTCATGTCGGAGAAAATAGCGGTGGCAAGTTCTATTTTAATGCACGTGTTTGGAAACCTGTAGATTTACCGGAAGAAGGGAAAACAGATTTTGTTCTAACTTATAATATTACGGAAGGTTCAAAATTTTATTTTCAATAAGACGTAATTATTGAAAAACTAAGTCGGGCGGACTCACATAGCAAGTTCGAAGAAAAGTAAATTTTCCCTTGTGAAAATTACTTCTCGGCTTACAAAAAAAGGTTACAATCCTAAAATTTTAAGGATTGTAATCTTTGTTATTTTTAATGCAAAAATTTCATTGGAAGCGTAGTGGAAACTCCAAGCTTTGCTTGGAGTTCCGAAGAGCCTCGGGCGTGGAACGGAATTTTACCGATAAAATGAAAGGAACGACATTGAACGAACATAAAAAATAAAATGAACTGCAGGGAAAAACGGTGACAATGATGAAGTTTATCAAAAAAATGTAATAATAAATTATAAAAATGTAACCTTGAAAATTTTATTTAAAAAATTTTGCGACGGATAAAATATAAAATAATATCAAAAAATGTAAGGACATAATAAGGGCTACGCCCGCAAAGAAAAACCACCGGCTTTGCCGGTGGTTGGTTATATTTAATGAACAAGGTGGCCTAAAAATGCCACGATAATTACCCCCGCCAACAGATACACCCCGGCTTTTTTATTTGAAGATTTATGCGTTTCCGGAATCAAGTCTGCCGCCGCCAGATAAATGAATGTCCCGGAAGTCAATGCTAAAAAGTTTCCTATCAGGTGAGAAATTTGATTGGAGAAGACAAGCCCTACAAGAGTTCCTATCGGAGTAAATACGGCTGTAGCAATGGAATAAGTTAAAATTTTCTTAATGGATTTATTTGAATGCATTAAAATTCCGGTAATTGTTACTCCGTCGGGAAGTTTGTGTAACATTATTGCAATTGTAGTCATCAGACCTATGTAAGCGTTGGCATCAAACCCGATACTTATTATTATACCGTCAAAAAACGAATGCAGAGATAACCCGAAAGTGGACATCGCACCCAAATGAACACCGCAATGCTCGTCATGGCACGGATGGAAAAATATAAAATATTGCAGGAAAAACATAAACAGGAAACCGATAAATATATAAATTACGGAGTCTGTATTATGTTCTATCGCTTCCGGTATCAAATGAACAAATGCTATCGATAACATAACGCCGGCCGCAAACCCTATCAACAAAATAGAATTTTCTCTTGCCCATTTCGAAAATTTCAGTACCAACAGTGTTCCGCAAATTGCAGAAAGCATCGCCAACAATGAATAAAACATTACTTGCATTCAATATCTCCAATCATATGATTTTCTGACGTTCCGTCGTTGCAGATTCTCTAAAGTTTAGGCAAATCTTTAAGTGCTTTTTCAACTTCTTCCTGCGAGAAATCGCAATCTTGCATACTTCCCGAAAGATAGCTGTCATAAGCCGTTAAATCAAAATGTCCGTGTCCCGATAAATTGAATAATATCGTTTTTGATTTTCCTTCTTCTTTTGCTTTCAAGGCTTCATTAATTGCTACCCTTATGGCGTGAGAAGATTCCGGTGCGGGAAGTATTCCCTCACATCTTGCAAAAGTTACCGCCGCTTCAAAAGCTTCGGTTTGTCTTACGACTGCGGCTTCGGCAAGTTTTTCTTTTACTATCGCGGAAACAAGCGGAGATGCACCGTGATATCTTAAACCGCCGGCATGAATACCGTTCGGCATAAACGTGTGGCTTAACGTGTACATTTTTATTGCAGGAGTAAAGCCCGACAAATCGCCGAAATCATAAGCATATACGCCTTTGGAAAGTTTCGGACATGCTGAAGGTTCGGCAGCTATTGCTCTTAAATTTTTATGTGTTCCGTTAATTTTATCCATTATGAAAGGAAATGCTATACCGGAGAAATTTGAACCGCCGCCGAGACAAGCTATGACGATATCAGGATATTCTCCCGCAATTTCCATTTGTTTTTTTGCTTCAAGTCCTATGATGGTCTGATGTAATGCGACGTGGTTTAAAACGCTTCCCAAAGCATATTTTGCATTTTGGTGTGTTACAACATCTTCAATAGCTTCGGAAATTGCTATGCCGAGCGACCCGTTAGAGTTCGGATCTTTTTCAAGAACCGTTCTTCCTGCGTTGGTCTGCACGGAAGGACTTGCAAAAACGTTTGCTCCGTAAACTTGCATAAGAGATTTTCTGTAAGGTTTCTGTTGGAAAGAAACTTTTACCATGTACACTACGCATTCGATACCGAACATTTTACATGCCATTGCAAGAGCCGAACCCCACTGACCGGCTCCGGTTTCGGTTGCAATTCTTTTTGTTCCGGCTTTTTTATTATAATATGCTTGTGCAATTGCCGAGTTGGATTTGTGGCTGCCCGACGGGCTGACACTTTCATTTTTGAAATAAATTTTTGCCGGTGTGTCGAGGAACTTTTCAAGATTTCTTGCTCTTATCAAAGGAGACGGTCTCCATATTTTGTAGGCATCTCTTACCTCTTCGGGAATATCTATCCATCTTTCCGTAGTGAGTTCCTGTTCTGCAATCGGCTCGGGGAATATATGGCATAAATCGTCTTTTGTTGCCGGTTTTCCAGTCTTGGGATTAAGGTAAGGCTCAAGCGGCGTCGGCAAGTCCGCTTGTATGTTGTACCACTGTGTAGGAATATCTTTTTCATTTAAAATTATTTTTTTGTCATCCATTTTTTTACCTCTCCGTGAAAAATTTTATCGTATTTTCTTTTTACAATTTTCAATAATTTTATCTAAAAGTTTAACTTTTGTCAAATAATATGATATAATATATGTATTTATGGAAAATAACATTTTTGAAGATAAAGATATTTATTTTATGCGGCAAGCGCTTAAGCAGGCACGGAAGGCATACGATATCGACGAAGTTCCCGTAGGGGCCGTTGTTGTGAAAGACGGTAAGATAATAGCAAGAGGACATAATAAGAGCATATCTTTGACGGACTGTACTGCTCATGCCGAAATTGTTGCATTAAGAAAAGCATGCAGAAAATTGAACAATTACAGATTGACAGATTGTTCAATGTATGTTACAATAGAACCTTGCACAATGTGTATGGGTGCATTAATTCACGCAAGAATTAAGACTTTGTACTTCGGTGCAAGAGATATAAAAACCGGTGCATGCGGAAGCGTTTTTGATATAAACGAAAAAAAGTTAAATCATAAAATCAATATAAAAATTGGACTTTTACAACAAGAATGTGCTAAAATAATAAAAATGTTCTTTGAACATAAACGCCGGTTAAAAAGTTGAACGGGCTTTGCTCTCAAATGTTCAACTGATTAACGGAGTGAAATTTTCGGGGGTGAGTTGGGTTCGACGGGGAAGGAAGATGTAAAGACAGCAAGCCTGAGTTGGTCGATGGCTCAGTAAAAATCGACCGAAAAAGAAACGACGAACAAATCGTTCCTCAAAATGTAGTACCTTTACAACCTGTAATGGTACCTGCATTATTAGCTGCTTAAGTCAGCTGCGTTTTACCTATGACACCTGCTATTAGGATAAAACGACAAGAGCAGGTTAGTATTAATTTTGTTGTTCCGTAATTTTAATATGAATCCTTAACGGAGCCGGTTTATAAAATAGTTCCGTCCGGTAATGGTTTTATAAACAAGACAAATTTTTCCGGACTAAGCTTGTAGCGGTCTTACTGAAACTTTTTCGGACGCGGGTTCAATTCCCGCCACCTCCACCGGAAAATTGCCTAAGTGATTTTTACAACTCTTAGATTTATAAGTTTAAATATAATTATTTTTGCGTAGCAAAAATACAACAAAAATTTTCAAAGAAAATTTTTCAGAGACCTTAAGATTTGAGGCGAAATTGTAGCCCGAATATTAAAGTCGATATAAGGTATAACAAGGAGAAAGAAATGCAAAACATTTATTATCAAAAAGACTGTAATTTGGCGAAGTTAAAAGGAAAAACCGTTGCTATTATCGGTTACGGTTCTCAAGGTCACGCACATGCCCTTAACTTAAAAGAATCCGGCGTTGATGTTATCGTCGGTTTATATAAAGGTTCCAAGAGCTGGGAAAAAGCGGAAAAACAAGGATTGAAAGTTTATACCGCTGACGAAGCTGCAGCAAAAGCAGACGTTATAATGATACTTATCAACGACGAAAAACAGGCAAAGTTGTATAAAGAAAGCATAGAACCCAACCTTAAAGAGGGAAAAACTTTAGCTTTCGCACACGGTTTTAATATTCATTTCGGTTGTATTAAACCTCCGAAAAATGTTAACGTTATAATGATTGCTCCCAAAGGTCCGGGACACACCGTAAGAAGCGAATATCAGGCAGGTAAAGGTGTTCCTTGTTTGGTTGCCGTTGAACAGAACGCAACGGGCGATGCACTTGAAATAGCTTTGGCTTATGCACTCGGTATAGGGGGAGCAAGAGCAGGCGTTATCGAAACTACGTTCCGTATTGAAACGGAAACAGATTTGTTCGGAGAACAGGCTGTTCTTTGCGGCGGAGTATGTGCATTAATGCAGGCAGGTTTTGAAACTTTGGTTGAAGCAGGTTACGACCCGAGAAATGCATATTTTGAATGTATCCACGAGATGAAACTTATTGTTGACTTGATATATCAAAGCGGTTTTGAGGGAATGAGATATTCCATTTCCAATACTGCGGAATACGGCGATTATACGACAGGTCCTAAGATAATTACCGAAGAAACCAAGAAGACAATGAAGAAAATTCTTAAAGATATTCAGGACGGAACATTTGCAAAAGCTTTCTTGCTTGATATGTCCGAAGCAGGCGGACAGGTTCATTTCAATGCAATGAGAAAGCTTGCAGCTGAACATCCTTCGGAAAAAGTAGGTAAAGAAATCAGAAAACTTTACAGCTGGAGCGACGAAGAAAAATTAATTAACAACTGATTTCCCGTGTCGTTAGGTTGAAATAATTATATGAAATAAAAGAGGATGAAAAATGTTAAACGAAAAAGTTGCAAAATTAATAAACGAACAGGTAAATAAGGAATTTTATTCCGCATATTTATATCTTTCTTTTGCCGATTATTACGAAGACGAAGGCTTGGACGGATTTGCAAATTGGTATGTTATTCAGGCTCAGGAAGAAATGGATCATGCCATGATGATGAGAAGATACTTAATTGATAACGGAGTATCCGTAAAACTTGATGCTATTGAAAAACCTAATAAAACTTTCAAGAATACAACTGAACCTTTGGATGCGGGCTACGAACACGAACAGTATGTTACTTCTTTAATCAACAACATTTATTCCGCTGCGTTTGATTTGAAAGATTTCAAGACAATGCAGTTTCTTGACTGGTTTATAAAAGAGCAGACCGAAGAAGAAAAAAATGCCGGCGACTTGGTAAAGAAAATGAAAATGTTTGCCGTTGACACTAAAACTATTTATATGCTTAATTCCGAACTTGCTTCAAGAACATATACACCGTCAACAACGGGTCCCGCTAAATAAAAAACTGCATAAGTTTATAATAAAAAACAGAGAAAAGGTTTTTCCTTTTCTCTGTTTTCTCTCCGGATTAAGTAATTTTTTACTTCTATTTTTTATTATAATTTGATAAAATATCAAAATGTTTAAGGGTAAACTGCCGATACCGCCAAGAATCGGCAGCTTTGCAAAACAACTTTTTTGATGCACATTTAACGGACTTTATCCGTTAATGTATTTTTGTTGTTTAAAATTATCATCAAATTTTATGTTAAATAATTGTCAGTATGTTAATTATATAACATAAATAAAGTTTTGTCAAGAGTTTTTGGAGGATTTATGAAAGATACTCTTTCTTTTAAAATTTTTAAATTATTAAAAACAAAAAAAATAACTCAAAAAGAATTATCCGAAAAAACAGGAATAAAACAATCTTCTCTCAGCAGAATTTTATCCGACAGATATAAAACAAAAACCGAAACTTTACAAAAAATAGCAAAAGCATTAAATGTGCCGGTAAGCAGTTTGTTGACGGATGTTTGTGAAGAAAAATCGATCGCAAAAGATAAAGAAAATATATTGTCGGAAAAAATAAAAATCAAAGAGGAAGAAAATAAACTTCTTAAAGAAAAAATAAAATTTCTTGAAGAGAAAAATAAATCGTTGGAAAAAGAATTGAAGAAAAAGAAATCGGAAAATAGGGAATAAAGAATTTTGGAATTATAAATAAAATTATAAAAAAATAAAATAAGATAGCCGAAAATCAGACAAAGTTTTTTGTTTAACGTCTGATTTTTATTTTTTGTTGACAGAAGTAAAAAAATTTAATATAACAATAAAACAAAATTTTTGTTTTGATAGGGGAAAAAATGATAAAAGAAAAAATTGTAGAAGGGGCTCACAATGCTCCGCACAGAAGTTTATATCATGCACTTGGAATAACGAAAGAAGAACAGTCTAAACCGTTTATCGGAATAGTAAGTTCTTATAACGAAATTGTTCCGGGACATATGAATATCGATAAAATCGTGGAAGCCGTAAAACTGGGCGTAGCAATGGCGGGCGGAACACCGATAGTGTTTCCGGCGATTGCCGTATGTGACGGTATAGCCATGGGACATAAAGGCATGAAATATTCTCTTATTACAAGAGATATGATAGCGGATTCCACCGAAGCTATGGTTATGGCACACGGATTTGACGGCTTGGTTATGGTCCCCAACTGTGACAAAAATGTTCCGGGCTTACTTATGGCTGCAGCCCGCGTAAATATTCCTACGATATTTGTAAGCGGCGGACCTATGCTTGCGGGAAGAGTGAACGGTAAAAAGGCAAGCCTTTCGGCAATGTTTGAAGCCGTAGGTGCTTACAAAGCCGGCAAGATTGACGAAAAAGAATTGACCAAGTACGAAGAACATACTTGTCCGTCGTGCGGTTCCTGTTCGGGAATGTACACCGCAAATTCAATGAACTGTTTGACGGAAGTTCTCGGTATGGGGTTACAAGGCAACGGAACGATTCCGGCACCGTATTCGGCAAGAATAGAACTTGCAAAGCATGCCGGTATGCAGATAATGGAACTGGTAAAAAATAATATAAAACCTCGCGATATTATGACGGATAAAGCAATAAAAAATGCTTTGACCGCCGATATGGCATTGGGCTGTTCAACCAACAGTATGTTACATCTTCCCGCTATTGCCAATGAATGCGGTGTGGAGTTCAACCTTGATATGGCAAATCAGGTAAGCGAAAAAACTCCTAACCTTTGCCATCTTGCTCCCGCGGGACATACTTATATGGAAGATTTAAACGAAGCCGGCGGAGTTTATGCCGTTCTTAAAGAGCTGACAAAACTCAACTTAATTGATACTTCCGTTATGACATGCACCGGTAAAACTTTAGGCGAAAATATTAAAGATTCCGTAAATCTTAATACGGAAATTATCAGAACCGCAGAAAATCCTTACAGTAAAACCGGCGGCATTGCCGTGTTGAGAGGCAACCTTGCTCCCGACGGGTGTGTTGTAAAAAGAAGTGCCGTAGCCGCGGAAATGTTAAAACACGAAGGACCGGCAAAAGTTTACGACAGTGAAGAGGATGCAATTGCCGCAATTTATGCCGGGAAAATAGTTAAAGGTGATGTTGTCGTTATCCGTTATGAAGGTCCTGCCGGCGGTCCGGGAATGAGAGAAATGTTAAGCCCGACATCCGCAATTGCCGGTATGGGGCTTGATAAAGATGTTGCACTTATTACCGACGGCAGATTTTCCGGTGCTACAAGAGGTGCTTCTTTAGGGCACGTTTCTCCGGAAGCGGCATCCGGCGGACTTATTGCATATGTTAAAAACGGAGATATTATTTCGATAAATATTCCCGAATATAAAATTGAGTTGAAAGTTTCCGATGAGGAAATAGCAAAAAGAAAACAAACAATGACAATAAGAAAGAAAACCGACATTTCCGGATGCCTTGCAAGATACGCAACACAAGTATCATCCGCAGATAAAGGTGCAATAATAAATAAGTTTTCGCTGTAAAGATACCGTAAAAATATCTGCGGCGTTTTTGTTGACAATATTTTTTATAAATCATATAATCTATGCCAATTATTTTAAAAAAGGAGAGTAGTAAAGATGTTAGCCAAGTTTAGAAGTTTGTTGTTAGCAGCATTTGCAGTGGCTGTGGCAAGCGTTCCGAGCTTTGCAAGTGAAGCGAACCTTGTATTGCCCGACCTGTCATCAGTTAAATTTTTGGGAGGAATCAGCGGTTCGGCACTTTTGACCGTTGGTCTTTTGGTTTGTGCTTTTGGTTTGATTTTCGGCTTTGTTCAGTTTAAGTCAATCAAAAATTTACCCGTACACAAATCCATGTTGGAAGTTTCCGAATTGATTTATGAAACTTGCAAAACTTATCTTATAACTCAGGGTAAATTCATTATTATATTGGAAGCTTTGCTTGCCGTAATAATAGCCGTTTATTTTGCAAATACGGGATTCTCCGTAGGCAAAATTGCTATTATTATTCTCTGCAGCATTATCGGTATTTTGGGAAGTTATGCGGTTGCATGGTTCGGTATGAGAATTAACACTTTTGCCAACTCCAGAGCAGCTTTTGCAAGTTTGAAAGGAAAACCTTTCCCGACATTTGCAATTCCTTTAAAATCAGGTATGTCAATCGGTATGTTGTTGATAAGCATTGAACTTTTTGTTATGCTTATCATTTTGGTTTTTGTTCCGGGCAGTTTGGCAGGCCCTTGCTTTATCGGTTTTGCAATCGGTGAATCTTTAGGTGCTTCCGTTTTGAGAATTGCAGGCGGTATCTTCACAAAAATCGCCGATATCGGTTCGGATTTGATGAAAATTGTTTTCAATATTAAAGAAGATGATGCAAGAAACCCCGGCGTTATCGCAGATTGTACCGGTGATAATGCAGGAGATTCCGTGGGCCCTACCGCAGACGGTTTTGAAACTTACGGCGTTACCGGTGTTGCTCTTGTAACATTTGTTATACTTGCCGTTAAAGACCCTGTAAATCAGGTTAAGCTTCTTGTTTGGATTTTCGTTATGAGGCTTATAATGTTGATAGCAAGTGCAGTTTCTTACTGGATAAACGGAGTAATTGCAAAGTCCAAATACGGCGAATCCGATAAAATGAACTTTGAAGCTCCTTTAACATCTTTGGTTTGGATTACGTCTTTTGTTTCAATTCTTTTGACTTTTATAGTATCCAACCTTATAATCGGAGATTTGGCAAACGGACTTTGGTGGAAACTTTCAGTTATTATCACTTGCGGAACGATTGCAGGTGCGGTAATTCCCGAAGTTGTAAAAATCTTCACGTCAACTTCCAGTGCATTTGTTAAAAATGTTGTTAACTCCTCCAAAAACGGCGGTGCATCATTGAATATTTTGGCAGGTTTAACTTCCGGAAATTTCAGTGCATACTGGATGGGATTGGTTATAATTTCTCTTATGGCAATAGCTTACGGAATCAGTTCTTTAACCGGTTTTGATATTATGAGCCATCCTTCCGTATTTGCTTTCGGCCTTGTTGCTTTCGGTTTCTTGGGAATGGGTCCCGTAACAATTGCTGTTGACTCTTACGGTCCTGTTACCGATAATGCACAGTCGGTATATGAACTTTCTTTAATTGAAAATATTCCTAACATTAAAGAAGAAATTAAGAAAGATTTCGGTTTTGAGCCTAACTTTGATAAATCCAAAATAACATTGGAAGAAAATGACGGTGCAGGAAATACTTTCAAGGCAACCGCGAAACCCGTTTTGATAGGTACTGCGGTTGTAGGTGCTACTACAATGATATTCTCCATCATATTTACATTGATGGCGGCAAACGGCGAAGGTGCGGTTGCTTCTCATTTATCTTTGTTGCATGCTCCTTTCCTGTTGGGCTTGATTGCGGGCGGTGCAGTAATTTACTGGTTTACCGGTGCATCCAACCATGCCGTTACCAGCGGTGCATATAAAGCCGTTGAATATATTAAAGGTAATATTAAGCTTGACGGAGTAACAAAAGCGTCTACCGAACAGAGTAAAGAAGTTGTTAAGATTTGTACACAGTATGCTCAGAAAGGTATGTGGAACCTGTTCTTGGTAATTTTCTTCTCGACGATAGCATTTGCTTTTATTGAGCCTTATTATTTCATAGGTTATTTAATTTCCATAGCACTTTTCGGTTTGTTTCAGGCAATATTTATGGCAAACGCAGGCGGTGCATGGGATAATGCAAAGAAAATTGTTGAAGTTGATATGAGAGAAAAAGGTTCGGAACTTCACAAAGCAACGGTTGTAGGTGATACCGTAGGCGATCCTTTCAAAGATACGTCTTCCGTAGCTTTGAACCCGATTATTAAGTTTACAACCTTGTTCGGTTTGTTGGCATTGGAACTTGCATTGGTTGTTCCTTCAACCGTAAGCGTTATCTGCTCCGTAATATTCTTGGTAATAGCAATAACGTTTGTTGTAAGATCGTTTACAAGTATGCTTATAAAATAAGATTTAAGTTTTATTACGATTGAAAATCATCAATATAAAAGAGCTTGGATTTTCTGTTCCGAGCTCTTTTATTCTTTATAAAAAAAATAAAATTTTATAAAATATTTGAAATTTAAATTGAGGTGTTTTATGAAAAAATATTTTTTGCTTTTGATTTTTTCTTTTATGTCTTCAAGCGTATTTGCTTCCGATATTTCTTTAAGTTTGGAAAAATTTACAAGGTTGCGGGATACCGTTACGACTACGCAGGAATTGACTTATGCGGAGATAGAACGGAAACATTCTTCTCAAGCTATGGACGTTTTAAATAATGTTACGGGTGTTTTTGTTCAGAAAACCGGAGATACGGGAAGAGCAGACCCGGTAATAAGAGGTTTTGGCGACAGTTGCAGAAAAATTGTTGTTTCTATAGACGGTAAGCCGGAATATATGTCCCTTTTCGGGTGCGGTGTTTCACACTCTATACTTTCCGGTAATATTGACAGAATAGAAATAGCAAAAGGTCCCGACAGCGTTTTGTACGGATCCGGTGCGTTGGGCGGTGCAATAAATATTGTAACAAAAACTCCGTCAGAACCTTTCGAAGGAAGTATCGATTATTATACCGGTTCTTTCAATACGCAAAATGCCAAAGTTTATTTGGGCGGAATATCAAATAATATAATATACGAAATTGCCGCAAACAAAATGTCAAGCGACGGGCATTTGGCAAATTCTCAATACAACGCAACCGATTTGTATGAAAAATTAGGTTATATTTTTAAAGACGGCGGTGTTTTGAGAGTTCAGGCAAAACAATATTCGGGAATAACATATTATCCTAAGCCTTACCCCGCAAATTATTGGGAAGATTATCAAAGAGGCTCGATTCAGGCAGATTATAACAAAATTTTTTCAAGGACGGAACTTTCG
Source organism: uncultured Elusimicrobia bacterium (assembly GCA_937916125.1). Lineage (GTDB taxonomy): Bacteria > Elusimicrobiota > Endomicrobiia > Endomicrobiales > Endomicrobiaceae > Ruminimicrobiellum. The sequence goes on from CALGGE010000033.1 coordinate 39,777, forward strand.
TTAAAAGTTTTTGAAAATTACGGCGAACATAAATTTTCAAATAAATTTCATTCAAGAGATTCTCTCGCCGGTGCCATGGCGGGCTTGGATATAGAAATCGGCGACAATAATTTATTGAAAACAGGTACTCAATTCAGACAACAGGAAGGGAAGTTAGTTGACAAAGGTGCTATGTCTCCGATGAAACTCGGCAAATGGAAAAGTTCCGATTGGGCTGTTTTTGCACTGGACAAACATAATTTTACCGATAATTTTTCGGGCGTTTTGGGTGCAAGATACAACAACGACGAAATATCGGGCGAATTTGTTGCCGCACGTGTGGGCGTGGAATATAAAGTTATTGAAGATGTTTTGATAAAGGCTTTATACGGAAGAGCTTTCAGAAGCCCTTATTTGAACGAACTTTATCTTTTGCCGACGAGCAACAAAAATTTAAAACCGGAAGAACTGAATAATTACGAAGTAGGACTTGATATTAAAAAAGATGATTTTACTTTTAATGTTACGGGTTTTGTTATGAAAGGCGACAACTTAATTCAGAACGATTACGGTAAATTTAAAAATTCCGGAAATTACGAATTTAAAGGTTCGGAAGTTTCCGCAGGATATATTTTCGGTAAATACGTAAATGCAAAGGCAGGTTATACGTATTTTAATGCCGGCACACATACTATGGGCAGACCGGAAAGTAAAGTTGATACCGAAGTAAATATTAAAATAAACAAGTGGTCATTACTTTTGGGCGGGACATATGTCGGCGAATATTATGCCGCGGATAAAAAACAAAACAGATTGAAAGATTACGTGCTTGTAAACGCCAAACTTGCTTATGAAGTTAACGAAAATATAAAACTGTTTATTGACGGACAGAACCTTACAAATCAGGACTATACGATGTTTATAGACAGAGCAACCGACGGTTATCCCGTTATGCAGATGCCCGGCACGGCAGTGTATTTCGGAACAAACATAAAATTTTAACGGATTGTTTTTTTGATTTTTATCTTATAAAATTTGTAACGGCTTTTATTTCCGGTTCGGGATGACCTTTTTCTTTTATCATATTCAAAAGCCATACCATATTTTTGCCCAATATTCTCATAACGTGCAAGCCTTCCAAATCCTGTTCGACATCTTCGGCTTTTGAACCGTGAACCATATTCCAATACTGTGAAGATACTACCGGCATATTATTTATCGTAAAATATTTGTTTATTACATCTGTCGAAGCCGTAGTTCCGGCTCTTCTTGCGGATACGACGGCCGCTCCGGGCTTGTATGCAAAAAATTTTCCTCCGGCATAAAATACTCTGTCCAACACCGATAACAGTCTTCCGCTCGGATGTGCATAATAAACCGGCGAACCGAAAATAAAACCGTCGCAACTTTTAGCTTTTTCTATAATTTCGTTTACTATATCGTCGTCAAAAACACATTTGTTGTTGCCGGATTTTTTGCATGCCAAACAGCCTATACAATCTCTGACGGGCATAGCCCCCAGCTGAACAATTTCCGTTTCAATATTATTTTCTTTTAAAACTTTTTCTATTTCCGTTAAAGCTCTGAATGTACATCCGTTTTTACGGCTGCTTCCGTTAATCATTAAAACTTTCATTTTTCCCCTCTCCATAAGTTGTGTTTGTTTATAAAATTCTATATAATCTTTATCAAAAAATCAAATATTACAGACAATTTTTTCTTGACAAATTAAACACTAACAAATATAATTAAGCTATTTAGTTTTCAGATATTTTGTTATGGATAAACTGATATTAAGTTTTAATAATTTTAAAAAAGAAAAAAAGATAACGGTTCAAAACGAAAAACTTGATTTTGAATTCGGTCGTGATGACATTGTAAAGGGAACATCATTGTTCTTTTCTTTTGAAGCCGATAAGTATGACGATGTTATAAATGTTGTCGGCAACATAAAAGGAACAATGTCTTTCGAGTGTTCGAGATGCTTGAGTTTTTTTGAACAAAATGTTAATATAGGTTTTGAATGTTCTTGGACTAAAGAAGAATATGAATACGACGTTTTAAAGGAAATAAAAGAAACTGTCCTTTTGAACATTCCCGCAAAACCGTTGTGCAAGCAGGATTGTAAAGGCTTGTGTCAGTATTGCGGTAATAACAGGAATATAAAAGATTGCTTTTGTGAACAAAACAGAACAGATGAATTTGTTGCCGAAAAGTGGTCAAAAATAAAAAGATTAAGGAAATAATTGGGGGAAAAAATGCCAAATCCAAAAAGAAAACATACTCCGCACCGCAGAGATTGCAGAAGATCAGCTAATTCTAAAATAGAAGCTGAAAATTCGAGTAAATGTTCTAATTGCGGTGCACCTAAAATGCCTCACAAAGTTTGTCCCGAATGCGGTTTTTATAACGGGAAACTTGTTGTTCCGAAAAAAGTAAAAAAAACCACAACTCAAAATAACGAGGAAACTAAGTAAATGATTATCGCACTTGATGCGATGGGCGGAGATAAAGCACCTGATATTAACGTGGAAGGTGCGATACTTGCCGTTCAACAAAGCGATAACGATATTTTGCTTGTGGGCAAGCAGGATATCATTAATAAACAGCTGGAGAAATGGTCCAAAAGCTATACTTTTCCTGCGGAAAGAATAAAAGTTGTAAATGCAAGCGAAGTTATAGAAATGGGCGAACATCCGGCAAATGCTGCCAGACATAAGAAGGATTCTTCTATGGCTGTCTGCTGTAAGTTGGTCAGTTCCGGACAGGCTGATGCTTTTGTTTCTATGGGTAATTCCGGTGCAGCAATGGCGACATCGCTTCTTTATTTAAAAAGAATCGACGGTATTTCCCGTCCGGCAATTTCAACATCTTTTCCGACGGTGTCGGGAAGATGTATAGTTGTTGACGTGGGAGCAAATGTTGACTGTAAGCCGGAAAACCTTTTACAGTTTGCCATTATGGGCAGCGTTTATTGTCAGAACGTTTTGAAAATAGAAAGGCCCAGAGTCGGAATTTTGTCTATAGGCGAAGAAGAGTCTAAAGGCAACGAACTGATTTTTGAAGCAAGTAAACTTATAAAAAATACCAATCTTAATTTTATCGGTAATATAGAAGGCGGAGATATACCTAAAGCTAAGGCTGATGTCGTCGTATGCGACGGTTTTGTCGGTAATGTTTTTTTGAAATCAAGCGAAGGCGTTGCCGAGATGCTTGTAAAACTTATCAAAAACGCCATAGCAAATAACCCTTTATATTGGGGAGCCGTACCTTTCTTAAAGTTTGCAATGAAAGGCGTTAAAAGAAAAATAGATTACGGCGAACAGGGCGGAGCTCCTCTTTTGGGAGTGAACGGACCCTGTCTTATAGGGCACGGGAAGTCCAATGCAAAAGCCGTAAAAAATGCCGTAAGTTTTGCCGCAAGGTATGCAAAGAGCAACGTTGCGGAAAAGATTGCGGAAGAAATAAAAAAAATATAGACAGGTGTTTATTTAATGAACAAAAAAACGGGTGTAAAGATTTTATCTACGGGTTCTTATGTTCCGGAGAGAGTTTTAACGAATTTTGATTTGGAAAAAATGGTGGAGACTTCCGACGAGTGGATATCTACCAGAACGGGAATAAAAGAAAGAAGAATTATTGATAAGTCTCAGGTTACGTCGGATTTGGCGTACAATGCTTCCGTTAAAGCCATTGAAAAAGCAAAAATTTCCGTTGATGATATAGATTTAATTGTAGTCGCTACAATCAGCGGCGATGCTCCGATGCCTTCGACGGCGTGCTATCTTCAGAAAAAATTAAAAGCATTTAATGCAACCGCATTTGATATTTCCGCGGCATGTTCCGGCTTTATATACGGAACATCGGTAGTAAAAGGTTTAATACAGTCGGGACAATATAAAAAAGTTCTTCTTGTCGGTGTTGAGGCTCTTTCCAGAGTTACCGACTGGACGGACAGAAATACATGTGTTTTGTTCGGCGACGGTGCCGGTGCAATGATATTTGAAGCTTCCGAACAGGATGACGATATAGTTTCGTCGTATCTAGGTTCGGACGGAAGTTTTACGGAATTACTTGATATCCCGGCAGGCGGTGCAATAAACCCCACTACGGAAGAAACCGTCAGGCAGAGATTACATTTCATTAAAATGCAGGGGAAAGAAGTTTTTAAAGTTGCGGTAACAAAAATGGTCGAAGCCGCATTTAAAGCTCAGCAACTTGCAGGTCTTTCCGACAACGATATTTCTTTATACGTTCCCCATCAGGCAAATTTAAGAATTATCGATGCGGTTATAAAAAAATCCGGAATAAATAAAGATAAAGTTTATATAAATGTTCATAAGTACGGCAATATGTCGGCAGCAACCACCATAGTTGCTCTTGACGAAGCTATCAGCGAGGGAAAAGTTAACAAAAATTCTCTTGTTGAGTTGGTCGCTTTCGGTGCGGGGCTTACTTGGGGTGCCTGCATACTCAGAATAAATTTTTAAAAAACAAATTTTTGAGGTTTTTTAATATGAAGAAAATAGTTTTAATGTTTCCCGGTCAGGGGTCTCAAACGGTTGGTATGGGAAAAGATTTTTATGCTAAGTTTCCTGCTTCAAAAAATATAATCGACGGTTTGGATGATGAACTTAAAAAAGTTATTTTTGAAGGGCCTGAAGAAAGTTTAAAAGATACAAAAAATGCTCAGCCCGCAATATTTGCGGTGAGCGTTGCAATGTTTGAAGCGTTGAAATCTTCAATAGATTTAAATAATTTTGAAATAGTTACCGCAGGTCATTCTTTGGGAGAATATTCCGCACTTTATGCGGCGGGATATTTTAATTTTGTCGACGGATTGAATATCGTTAAAGCAAGAGGTTCTTTTATAGCGGAAGCTTCCGCCTCAAATCCCGGTGCAATGGCTGCAATTATCGGTATGGCAAAAGAGGGTGTTTTTGATATTTGCAAACAGGCGTCTTCGGAGGGCGTTTGTGAACCGGTTAATTTTAATTCTCCGGGACAGATAGTAATTTCCGGTACGACTGCAGCAATTAAAAAAGCCGTAGAGCTTGCCAAACCTGCGGGAGCATTAAAGGCTGTTATGCTTAATGTTTCCGGTCCGTTCCATTCTTCTTTAATGAAGTCCGCTTCCGAAAAAATGAAAACCGAACTTGAAAAATATAATTTTACCGACCCGAAATATTCGATATTAACAAATTGCGATGCCGAATTTACAAAAGATAAATCTTTAATAAAAGAAAAGTCCGTTAAGCAAATATGCAGCCCTGTTTTATGGGATGTGTCGATGAAAAATGCGATAAATAACGGATTTGATACATTTATAGAAATAGGTCCGGGAAGAGTTTTATCGGGCTTAATGAGAAGAATTGATAAAACCAAAAAAACGGTAAATATTGAAAATATTGAAAGTTTAGAAAATACGGTTGAACAGCTGAAAACGGCAATGTACAATGTATAATATAATGTATAATGTATAATGTACAATGTATAATGAACTACGAGAACGACAAAACGGCAATGAACGGCAACGACAACGACAGTTGAAAAGTTGAAGAGTTGAAAACGACAATGTACAATGTACAATGAACGACAACGACAAACTACAACAATCAACGGCGAGATGCTTCGACAAGCTCAGCATGACAGAAAGACGGTTGAAGAGTTGAATAGTTGAAAAGTTGAGAACGACAGTTGAATAGTTGTAAAAATCGCAAAGCGATTTTTTTTAAGGAGAAATATATGAAATTAAAAGATCAGGTTGCAGTTATTACAGGTAGTGCTCAGGGAATAGGAAAAACAATTGCCGAAACTTTTGCAAAAGAAGGGGCAAAGGTTGTTATTACCGATATCAATATCGAAAAAGCTCAGGCTACGGCCGATGAAATAAAAAGTAAATATAATGTTGAAACTATCGCCGTTCCGAGCAACGTTACTAAACTTTCCGACTGTGAAAATTTAATGGCACAGACGATTGAAAAGTTCGGCAAAATAGATATACTTGTAAACAATGCCGGTATCACAAAAGATAATCTTGTACTCAGAATGAGCGAACAGGAATGGGATGCTGTTATTTCCGTAAATTTAAAAGGCGTGTTCAATTCCATTAAAGCCGTTACAAGAATAATGTTTAAACAGAGACACGGAAGAATTATAAATATTGCTTCGGTTGTAGGTATTATGGGTAATGCCGGTCAGGCAAATTATTCCGCATCAAAAGGCGGCGTTATTGCTTTAACAAAAACCTGTGCAAAGGAATTTTCCTCCAGAAACATTTTGGTTAATGCAATTGCTCCTGGCTTTATCAAGACTGCAATGACGGATGCTCTTTCCGACGAGGTTAAGGCAAAATATGCAGAAGTTATTCCTTTAAAAAGATTGGGCGAAGCTCAGGATATTGCAAATTCCGCACTCTTTTTGGCAAGCGAAGATTCCTCTTACATTACGGGAAATGTCATTAACGTAAACGGCGGAATGTATATGTAAGCCGATTAAAAACTTGCAAATTTTTGTAAGTTTTGGTATAAGAATAGAAGTTTGATTTTAATAAAATAGGGTTTAGTTATATAAACTCAAAAAAATCAGGAGGCCTATCATGGCAGACATAGAAACAAGAGTAAAAGAAATTATTGTTGAACAGTTGGGCGTAGATCCCGCAGAAGTTGTTCCGGGTGCATCTTTTATAAATGATTTAGGTGCAGATTCTTTGGATACCGTAGAATTGGTTATGGCATTCGAAGAAGAATTCGGAATTGAAATTCCCGATGAAGAAGCTGAAAAAATCCAGTCTGTAGGACAGGCTGTAGAATACATTACGGCTCATCAGGCTAAGTAAGAGAATATCTTATTATGGAAAGAAAAAGAATAGTTGTTACGGGTATAGGTGTAGTTTCGCCTATCGGTATAGGACAACAAGCTTTTATCGATGGCTTAAAGCAGGGTAAATCCGGAGCAGCCCTTATAGACTCTTTTGATACTACCGAATATAATACTAAGTTTGCAGGTCTTGTAAAAGACTTTCATCCCGAAGATTATATGGATAAAAAAAGAGCCAGAAGAGCGGCAAGATTTGTTCAGCTTGGTCTTGCAGCAGCAAAGATGGCAATTGAAGATTCCGGACTTGATTTAACAAAAGAAGATAAGTCTAAAATCGGTTGCGTTACGGGAACGGGTATCGGCGGAATGGATGTACTTGAAGCCGAACATACCACTTTAATCACCAAAGGTCCGAGAAGGGTAAGCCCTTTCTTAATTCCCATGATGATTACAAATATTCTCCCGGGCGAGATTGCCATAGACTACGGTTTTACCGGGCCTAACTATACGGTAACAAGTGCTTGTGCATCTTCCAATCATGCAATGGGTGATGCTTTAAGGCTTTTAAGATACGGTGATGCTGATGTTATGATAACCGGCGGTGCCGAAGGTACCGTTACGCCTATTGCCGTGTCCGGATTTAACAGCATGAAAGCACTTTCCACAAGAAACGATGACATTAAAACGGCGTCAAGACCTTTCGATAAAACAAGAGACGGTTTTATGATAGGTGAGGGTGCCGCAATACTTGTTTTCGAAACTTTGGAACATGCAATTGCAAGAGGTGCTAAAATTTATGCCGAAGTTGCAGGTTACGGTGCATCCGACGATGCTCACCATATTACTGCACCGGATTCCGAAGCCAAAGGCGCGGTTATTGCAATGGAAAGAGCAATAAAAGATGCAGGTATTTCAAAGGACGAAATAGATTATATTAATGCACATGGAACATCAACAGGTTTAAATGATAAAACCGAAACTTTGGCAATTAAAAAAGTTTTCGGCGACAGAGCATATAAAATTCCTGTCAATTCGACGAAATCGATGACGGGACATTTGCTCGGTGCGGCAGGTGCGGTTGAAGCTGTTGCAACCATATTATGTATGAAAGAAGGTTTCATTCATCCCACAATAAATTATAGCACACCTGATCCGGACTGTGATTTGGACTATGTTCCTAACACGGCAAGACAACAGCAAATTACATGCGGGCTTTCGAACTCTTTGGGGTTTGGCGGTCATAACGCTGTAATAATACTTAAAAAATATGTTGGATAATTTACGTAAAGTTCAAGAAAAACTGAGATATTTTTTTGATAACTCGGATCTCTTGAAAATAGCATTAACTCACAGATCATATTCTGCAGAGCATAATTTGGATTATTGTAACGAGCGGATGGAATTTCTGGGTGACAGTATTCTATCCGCCGTTGTAAGTGAATATCTCTACAGAAAATATTACGGTGATAATGAGGGAAAGCTTTCTCAGATAAAATCCCAAATTGTTTCCGCAAAAAACTTGTCTGTATGGGCAAAAAAAATAAAACTTGACGATTACGTTTTCGTCAGCAGAAGCGAAGAAGCCAATTTCGCAAGACAGAGGGAAACTTTGTTGTGTGATTCTTTCGAATCCGTAATAGGTGCAATGTATTTGGATTCTGGGTTCTCAACGGTAAGAAATTTTATAAACAGGTTCTTGTACGAACAGAAGGAAGTTATCTCCACTGATTACAAGAGCCAATTTCAGGAAATTATACAGGCACAGTATCAGCTGCTTCCCGATTACAAGGTAGTAAAAGAATACGGTCCTGACCACGAAAAAACTTTTGAAGTGGAAGTTTATGTTAGAGATGAATATTTCGGGTTCGGTAAGGGCAGTTCCAAAAAACAGGCGGAACAATCCGCAGCCCTTAGTGCCATAAAAAGAATTGAAGGCGATTTTACGGAAGATTAGAACAAAAAGCGAAGCTTTTTGTTGTTAAAAAGTTGAATAGTTGAAAGGTTTGTTGTAAAAATCGTAAAGCGATTTTTTAAGGAGATAAAAATGAATTATTTTTTAAGTGAAGAAGAGCAGATGATTGTTGATACTGCGAGACAAATTGCTCAGGAAAAAATTAAACCTGTCAGAGAAAAATATGACGAAGAGGGAACTTTCCCTTGGGATATTGTAAAAGAATTGGCTGACGCGGGACTTTGCGGTGCATACATTCCGGAAAAATACGGCGGATTTGGCGACGGTAACATTATGAACCTTGTTCTTGCTACCGAAGAGCTTTGCAAAGTTGACGGCGGTATTTCTTTGTGCTTGGCAGCAACGGCACTGGGAACGCTTCCTATTTTAATCGGCGGAAACGAAGAACAGAAACAAAAATATCTTCCTAAGATTGCATCAGGTACGGTAGCCGCTTTCGGTTTAACTGAACCTTCTGCAGGTTCGGATGCAACAGGAATGAAAACAACGGCAGTTTTGGAAGGAGATTATTATATTCTTAACGGAACGAAATGTTTCATTACAAATGCCGGCGACGCAGAAGTTTACACGGTATTTGCAAAAACCAATCCTTCCAGAGGAGCAAGAGGCATTTCGGCTTTCATACTTGAAAAAGGTATGGAAGGTTTTACTTTCGGTAAGAAAGAAAATAAAATGGGTATCAGAGCTTCTTCCACGAGAGAGTTGATATTCAATAATTGTAAAGTTCCCAAAGAAAACTTGTTGGGAAAAGAAGGTCACGGATTAATGATAGCACAGGCAACACTTGATGCTTCCAGACCGGGAGTAGCCGCACAGGCTTTAGGTATAGCAGCAGGTGCTTTGGACGAAGCAGTTGCTTATTCCAGAACCAGAGTTCAGTTCGGTCAGCCTATATCTTCATTTCAGGCTATCCAACATATGCTTGCCGAAATGGCAACTAAAGTTGAAGCCGCAAGAGCTCTTCTTTATTCCGTAGCAAGAATGATTGATGACAATAATAAAAAAGATCCCAAAGACAGAATCAGAACCAGTAAAGATTCCGCAATGGCAAAATTATTTGCATCCGAAATTGCAATGCAGGTTACAACCGATGCCGTTCAGATTTTCGGCGGATACGGCTATTGCAAAGAGTATCCCGTTGAAAAGATGATGAGAGATGCAAAGATTACCACTTTGTATGAGGGGACCAGCCAGATTCAGAAGAATGAGATTGCGTTGAATCTTATTAAAGAACATGCAAAACTCGCAAAATAAATATTGCGACATTATCTTTTAAATTTATACATCGTAATAGCGAGCCTCATTTACTTTTCAATGTAAACTTCGGCTCGCTATTACTTCGTCTAAATTTAAAATATTTCATCGCTAAGGAATATATGTCATGCTGAGCTTGTCGAAGCATCTCGTCGTTTTTTAACACCGCGTTTGCGAGTTTCTTCATTTCGTCTCAAACTTTGCAGTTTTTTCTGTATCCTTACATTTTCTGATATTCTTAAATTATTTCTGTTTTTTCTGTGTCCTTACATTCGTTGGTAAATTTTCTTTTTGCCGTAGTTGTCGTTGCAGTTTGTCGTTAAACTATTCAACTATTCAACTGTCTTTCTGTCATGCTGAGCTTCTCGAAGCATCTTGTCGTTTTTTAACACCGCGTTTGCGAGTTTCTTCATTTCGTCTCAAACTTTGCAG
>CALGGE010000034.1 GCA_937916125.1 uncultured Elusimicrobia bacterium
AATTAAGACATTAGAGGCGCTTTGGATTAAATTGATTAAAGAATCAGCAAAGACACGAGTTTGAACACGACTTTGTTTAGTTTGTGCTTCCGTTCTACCTCCATAAAATTCCATATCAGAGCCATAAACAGAAACCACCACTTGGTCTCCACCTCGACTCATGGCCACCGATAAAGCAGCAGCCGCTAATTCACTTAATTTGGTAAAATCAGGGAAATCTCTAGCTAAACCAATCGATAAAGTTAATGGAATTGCTTCACCAGCGGATACATTTCTAACAGTATCAATGATAGAAAAATTATCTTGTTTCATTTTTTCATAAATTATCTCTCATTATAGTAAATGTGTTTATTTTACAAATTTATAAAATAAATTGCTAATAAAAAATATCTCTTTAAAATAGCCTGTTTATTTTTTCCCTTGACACAGGCTTTAACTATATTGTATAATAACCGTATAAATATGAAAGAGAGTATTTTTTATCGTTTTCATAGACAGACAGACAGACAGACAGACAGACAGACAGACAGAGGCTCTTTCGGTAGAGGCGTCTTTTTTGTTTGTGGTAAATATTAAAATAAATACGGCGGACAGCTATCAGTTTTAGCTTGTCCGGCATTTTTTGTTTTTACGGTAAAAACGGATACTTTATAAAATCCGGCGGAAGTTTGCCGGGGAAAAAATAATAAGCCGTTAAACGGCGAGGAGAAAAAGAAAAATGAAAAAAAGTTTGTTATCAATGTTGTTGGCAGTAGCAATTGTTGCACCTGTATTTGCTGCAGATAAAGGCACTATGGAAATTGACGGAAAAATCGGTATGACTTTTGCAGGAAAAGTTGATATCGATAAAATGAAAGATTCAAACGATGTTGATCCAAGTTTTTCAATCGGTGCGGATTTTTGGTATTATGCAATGCCTGAGTTGGCAGTAGGTGCAGGTATCGACTATTTGTTTGCAGCTAAAATTAAAGATGCATATGATGCAAAAGTAAGTTTTACCAATATTTATTTACAGGCAAAGTATGAATTTGCTTTGGGAAATGATATTTTCAACAATATCTATCCTTTAGTTCGTATAGGTTATGGTATAGCAAGTTTGTCCGATGCAAGTGTTAATATGGATGGCACTGTTGCTGATTTAGATGTCGATTCTAACGGATTGTATTGGGCAGTCGGTGTAGGAACTACAATTAAAGAAAACTTCATTTTTGAAGTTCTCTATTTTATGAACAAATCAACCTATAAAGCTTCTGCACCTGGTGGTTCAGAGACTTCCGATGCAACTTTCTCGGCAGTTAAATTGAATATCGGTTACAAATTTGCTTTGTAATTTTTAAAAAAGTATTAAAAACTTTCTTCATTAACTCCGTGTCAGCGGATTAACAAGAGACTGCCGAAAAAACGGCAGTCTCCTTGAAGAAATAAATAAAAAACAGTTTAGAATTTAGAATTTGTATATATAAATTTTAAATTGTAAATTGCGGGATTTTCTTGAATTTTCGTGCTAAATATACTTAGAATTATAGGATATGGAATACTTTTAAATATAGAAGAAAAAAATAAAATACAAAAGGGGTTTAAAATGAAAAAATTTTTAGCAATGATTTTGGCATTCGCAGTGCTTGCTTTACCCGTAACACCGGCATTTGCAAAAAATTTGGATGATGATGAAATGGAAATTGGAAGACATGCTATTCCAATAAAAGTCGGTTATGGGTTCAGTCAGGGAGGAGCTGCAGGAATTAATAGAGATTACATACAACGTTTCGATCTTGAAGACGGGTATATCTTCAGTATAGGATATTTATATTATTCCAATTACGATTCTACCGGTATAGGTTTTGCTGTTGACTATATGCCTGCAACGGAAGCAAAAGACAGCAATGGTGATGTTAAAGTCGGCTTATATAATATATATTTTACAATTAATCCGGGGCTTAAATCAGGCAATACATTTGATTTTTATCTTCCACTGCATATAGGTTTTTCTTTTCCGTTTAAAGAAGTAAAAGATACGGTTACGGCTGATATTGACTGTGGAGATTTTGGAGTTTACTATGGTATAGGTTTAGGTACCACAATAAAGAAAAGTTTTGTTATCGAGTTGATGTACACTTTCTCGGGAGCATTTATTGATCAAAAACAGAAAAAGAAAACCGACGATTCTCTTTTCTTTGGTACGAATTACGGCGGAATCAGACTTAATATAGGTTATAATTTTCACTTCGGAAAAACAATTTCAAATAAAGAAGGAAGATTTTCCGGGAAAGAATAGGAACGACAATGTACAATGTATGATGTACAATGTACAATGAACGACGAAACGACAACGGCAGTTGAAGAGTTGAATAGTTGAATAGTTGAAAAGTTGAAAAGTTTTAACGACAAACGGCAAACTGCTACGGAAACGACGAGATGCTTCGACAAGCTCAGCATGACAGAACGACAGTTGAAAAGTTATAATGGCAGCTTCTCAGCAAAAAAATACGAAGTGTTTTTTAACGAGGTTTAATGAAAAAAATAAAATATTTTGTTTTAAGTTTTTTACTGTTGCTTACTTTTACGGTAAGTTCTTTTGCGTGGTATCATAAAGAGGGGAATTATCTTATTTGTGATTATTGCGGGGCATCGTATATAAATGCTTTCCCTCGAAACGGTCATTATAGCTGGTGCAGATTGTCGCCAAGTTATGGACAAAGCTCTGTTCAATATGTTTCAAAAGCAGCGAGTTCTTCATCAAATAATGCTATGGAAAAGCAAATGATTGAGGCCGGTGCTCAAGCATTCGGTGCTCTTTTGACGGGTTTGTTTTCCGATAACAGAACTCCGGAACAGATTGCCGCGGATAATGCCAAAAAAGCTGCAGAACAGGCAGCAATTAGTGCCGAAAATGCAGCAAAGTCCAAAGAGTATAACATCTTAAAAAGAGATGAACAGTATTGGAAGTCCGGAAGCTTTGAAATAAAAGAAGGTAAACTGAAATTTCGCGGCGGACATGCTTACGGACTTTATAACAACGCAACACAGAAATGGGTAGCACCTCTCGGTGCGGACAAAGGTGAAGTTGACGGAAGGATTGCAATATTCAGAAAAGTTAAAGAAAATGATGACTTCTGGATAAGAAAAAGCGGCAACATCCGTATACTTGAACCGAAAGATGAAAATCCCGTAAATAATGCTCGCATCGTGTGGATATACTATTACAGACAATATGACAAAAAAGAAGATTATTGGAACTTGGTAAAAAAAGTTCATCGTTTCTATGCAATTAACGAAAACGGCGGGCTTGATTTATTGCAACCGTTCGGATATCCGAACGCATTTAAGGTACCCTACAACGGAAAAGAGGGTGTTGTTAAAGCATTGTTTGATGGGAATGTTGACCCGTCTTACAAATACGGATATTACGGTACGGAAACTGTTGTTCCTGCAGAATTTGACAGTATTGAAATTTTTCCCAATGACATGGAAACTTTAAAACAATACGTAAATTGTCGTCTTATGTATATCGCAAAAAAGAATAAAGATACATATCTTTTCTCTTCTACGGGAAGACGCCTTTCTCCGAAAATGACCGAATACGATACTTTAACGGAGCTTGTCGGTTTTTCGGAAGATTTCTTCTCGGTATCAAAGAAAGGTAAATACGGTGCTATCAACAGTAAAGGACAAATTTTAATACCTTTGGTTTATAAAGATGCCGGTAGTATGTATAACAGCATAAAAGACGGTTACAATGATTTATCCTTCAATAGTTGGTATAGAAAGAAAGCTGCACCGTATTTAACGACAAAAGATAAATACGAAAAAGAGGCTGACTATAAGGCAAGACTTGAAGATCCTAAAAAACAGGAAACATATATTGCCGAGAAAATGAAAAATGCTGCCAACGATTATGTTAACGAATTTAAGCAGGGAGCTTCAATAAAACTTGGAAATTATAATGCGGAAACTGAAGTTTTCCGTATTGAATTTTGGGTAAAAAACGGTACAAAGAATTTTCTTTCCTGGAATTCGTTTGAAATGAAAGTTCCCATAAAAGAAGCCGAAAATTTTGAAAAGAATTTTAATTCCATAAAAGACGAAGCATTAAAAAATGCCAAATTTACAATAAAATATGATTCTGTTGCAATAGACAAAATAACATTTACTTCCGACGGCAAAAACTATACTTTTAAAGCTAAATAATAATTAATATACCAAATACGAAACCGCTCTTGTTTGAAAATAATCGGAGCGGTTTTTTTATTGTTTTTTTCTTATCTTTATGCTAAAATGCCGAATAAAAGTTTTAGAGAAGAATATGAATTTGAATGAAATAAATATTGACGAAATAAAATCTGTTCATAATAATATAAAAGATATTTTTGCCAAAGAAGAGGCAGAAAAATATCTTTTATGGTTTAAGGATAACAAAGAAAAATTAAATTATTTTTATGAGCTTTTGGAAGATAACGAAGAAAAGGATTTGTATGCCAAAACCGTTTATACGAAATTGACGGGACATGTTTATGTCCCGGAAGAAGAAAAACAAAAGTATTTGCTTAGTCGGGAACAATTTGATAAAGAACTTGTTGATGATTCCGTAATGAAATTAAAGT
Organism: uncultured Elusimicrobia bacterium; assembly: GCA_937916125.1. Classification (GTDB taxonomy): domain Bacteria; phylum Elusimicrobiota; class Endomicrobiia; order Endomicrobiales; family Endomicrobiaceae; genus Ruminimicrobiellum. The sequence goes on from CALGGE010000034.1 coordinate 4,602, forward strand.
CCGTTACCAGAAAATTAAAATTTTATAATCTGAAAAATTTAGGATACGATTTAAAATTGTACGGAGCAAGAGCGTTGCTTGATAAAATAGTTGTTCATAATCAATATTCTCATAAAAATTGCAGAGTGCGGGACGGAGATTTTGTTATTGACGGAGGCGGTTGCTGGGGAGACACGGCATTAATCTTTGCCGATAAAGCAGGTGAAAAAGGAAAAGTTTTTACTTTTGAATTTTTTGAAGATAATCTGAATGTTTTAAAAAAGAATTTTTCTTTAAACGAAACAACCGCAAAAAAAGTTGTTTTAATTGAAAAACCTTTGTATAATAAATCGGATAACATATTGTATTTAAATAATGCTTGTGCGGATATTACAACGCTTACCGAAACAGAAAATAATTCTCACGGATATGAAACAATTTCCGCAGATGATTTTGTTTCGTATAACAAAATAAAAAAAATAGATTTTATAAAGCTTGATATCGAGGGGTGCGAACTTAAAGCTCTTTCGGGAGCAGAACGTACAATAAAAAAATACAAACCGAAACTTGCGATTGCGGCGTATCATAAGTATGACGATTATTACGAAATACCGAAGTTTATAAATGAATTGAATTTGGGATATAAATTTTATTTTTCTTCATATACGCCTATCGGAACGGATACGGTTATATATGCAAAATAAAGTAATAAAATTTTTATTATTATAGTTGTAAATTTAATTGCCATGTTGATATTCAGAGATATAAAAAATAACAGAGAAATTTTAACTTATTTAAAGTATTCTGACGATGTTTTTGCAGGTATCGGCTATAAAAAGCACGGGATAAGCCACGCCATGCATACGGCTCAGAGGGCGGGGTTTGTATTGGAAAAACTCGGCTATACAAAAAGAATGCAGGAACTTGCAAAAATCGCCGGTTATTTGCACGACGTAGGCAATCTTGTAGCCAGAAAAGACCATGCCCGCAGCGGAGCAGTTATCGCCATGACGTTATTGGGAGAATTGCAGACGGAAGAGGAAAAATATAACGGTGATGTTTATGAAATATTTAATGCCATAGGCAGTCATGAAGATAAAGAAACCACGCCATCTACCGCAATTGCCGCAGCCGTTATTTTAGGCGACAGAACCGATGTAAGATCGCAAAGATTGAGAAACGACGAAGAAGATTACATGGATGTTCATTCCAAAGTTATTGCGGCATGTCAAAGAACGAATCTTGAAGTTTTTAAAGATAAAAGAAATATTTCTTTGTGGCTTGATATTGATACGGAAATTTGTTCGATTATGGAATATTTTGAAATTTTTACTCAGAGAACTTTATATTGCAGCAGAGCCTGTGAAACTTTAAAATGTAAGTTTTCACTTTATATTAACGGAGATCAGTTTTTATAATATGCGGTGCGGTGAATTTCAATTAATAAAAAAATCAGGTAAATGTAATGCAAGGTTGGGGAAATTATACACGACGAGAGGTATAATAGATACGCCCGTTTTTATGCCCGTCGGAACGCAAGGAGCGGTAAAATCCGTTTCCGCACGACAACTGCACGAATCCGACGCACAGATAATATTGGCAAATTCTTACCACATATATTTACGTCCGGGCTTGGAAATAATAAAAAAAGCCGGCGGAATTCAAAAATTCAATTCTTGGAATAAACCTATGCTTACGGATTCCGGCGGATTCCAAATTTTTTCATTGAACGACTTCAGAAAAATAAATTCCGAAGGGGCGGAATTTAAATCGCATATCGACGGTTCCAAACATTTTATTTCGCCCGAAATTTCAATGCAAATACAGAAGACTATAGGTGCGGATATCATAATGTGTTTCGACGAATGTACTCCGTATCCCGCAACTTATGATTATGCAAAAAATTCAATGCTTATGAGCATTGATTGGGCAAAAAGATGTAAAGAAGAATTTTATAAAGATGACGCATATCAAACGCAGGCTCTTTTCGGAATCATTCAAGGTTCGGTATATAAAGATTTACGAAAAGAAAGTGCGTTAAAAATGCGTGATATGGATTTTGTCGGTTATGCAATTGGCGGAGTTTCCGTCGGTGAAAGTAAAGAAGAAATGAATGAAGTCGTGGAAAATACGGCTCCGTATTTACCCGAAAATAAAGCAAGGTATCTTATGGGCGTAGGTATGCCGGAAGATATTTGGGACGGTATTGAACGTGGAATAGATATGTTCGATTGCGTTATTCCCACAAGAAACGGCAGAAACGGACAGGCGTTTACGACTTACGGTAAAATAAATATTAAAAACGGTGAATTTAAAGATAAGTTTGAACCGCTTGATCCCGAGTGTGATTGCGAAGCTTGCACGGGATATACGAAGGCATATATAAACCATTTATTTCGGTCGCAGGAACTGTTGGCATTGAATTTATTATCTTTACATAATATTAATTTTATGCTAAAATTAACAGCCAAGATAAGGAAATCTTTGGAAACGGATTCCTTTTTTGAAGCCAAAAAAGAATTTTTTGAAAAATATTATTCAAGAAAGTGATAAGAAAATTTTCTTGAAAAAACGCGTCGTATTATATATAATATACGGCAAAAATCAACAACGAAGTACCCTTGTTGTTAATTACAAATCAGCGGAGAAAAATATGAATTTAAAAATTGTTTCAATGTTATTTTTTATTGCGATTACCGTGCAGAATGCTTATGCGGATGCCGCAACGGCTACTGCCACGCAGGCAGGAAGTGCTTTCGGCGGTTTAATGCCGTTGCTTATTATTTTTATATTTTTCTATCTTTTTTTAATCAGACCTCAGCAGAAACAGAGAAAAGAACATGAAAAAATGTTAAATGATTTAAAAAAAGACGATAAAATAATAACTTCAGGCGGGCTTTATGCAACCGTAGTTTCTGTTAATGCCGACGTGGTTGAAGCAAAAATTGCGGATAACATTAGAGTTAAAATAGTAAAATCGACGATTGTCAATGTTGTAAAAGATGAAGTTGTTACGCCTCAGATAGTAAAATAACAGAGAAGTAAAATGAGTATAGATGAAATTACTTTTTCAAATTTGACGCTTAAAGACGTAAAAAATAATGAAATCGTAAACACTTTCATACAGGCGGCAAACGATTATTTGGGTGCGATAGGTTATACGGAACACGGGTACAGACATGTTTCTCTTGTGTCCGCCGCAGCCGAAAATATTTTAAAATCTTTAGGCTATCCGAAAAGAATTCAGGAACTTGCGGCAATTGCAGGTTATATTCACGATATCGGCAATGTTATCAACAGGCAGGATCACGGTCAATCTGCCGCTTTGATTTCCATGCATATATTAAGACAGATCGGGTTTACTCCCGACGAAATAGCGTTAATAGTTTCAGCCGTCGGTAATCACGAGGAAGAAATCGGCGAGCCGGTTAATCCCGTTGCCGCGGCTTTAATGATAGCAGACAAATCTGATGTGCATAAAACGAGAGTCCGTAACCCGAATGTCGGACAGTTCGATATTCACGACAGAGTTAATTTTGCCGTCGATAAATCTTTTCTGAATGTTGATAAAGAAAAAAGATTGATTTCTCTTAACTTAAATATTGACACCAAAATTTCTCAGGTAATAGAATATTTTGAAATTTTTATGTTAAGAATGAATATGTGTAAGAAAGCGGCAAAGTTTTTAGATTGTAAATTTGAATTAATAATAAATGAGAGGAAATTACTCTAATGAACAAACTTGGTTTTAGGACAGTCATCACAGCGTTGTTGATCATTCTTTCAGGTTATTTTTTGTTCCCGACATTCGAGTGGTACAATATGACCGAAGACGAAAGAGCAAAAGCGGAAAAAACAAAAGATCCGATTCTCGGAAAAACTTTAAATTTGGGTTTGGATTTGAGAGGAGGAACACATCTTTTATTGGAAGTTGATGCTTCCAAACTTGACGAAAAAGTAAGCGTAAAAGATGCGGTTGACAGAGCGGTTGAAGTTATCAGAAACAGAATCGACCAGTTCGGTGTAGCCGAACCTTTAATTGCAAAGCAGGGCGACAGATGGATAGTTGTTCAGCTCCCCGGAATTAAAGACCCCGCAAGAGCAAAACAGCTTATCGGTAAAACGGCACTTTTGGAGTTCTGTTTGGTAAGCACCGATACTGCTGCATTAACGAAAATTCAGGATAAAATGAGGGATAAAGATTTAACAAAAGCCGAAGAAGCTTTGGCGGATGAAGAAATAAAAGCTTTAATACCCGAAGGATATTTTATAGCTGACAGCAAAGAAGATAACAGAGTATATTTACTTAAAAATGCTTCTTTAACCGGAGCATATTTGGTAAATGCAAAAGTTGAACTTGCGACGGGCGGGTTCGGTTATCCGCACGTTTCTTTGGAATTTAACAAAGACGGTTCCAAAATATTTGCCGATGTTACGGGTAACAACATAGACAGACAGTTGGCTATTGTTCTTGACGGTATAGTTCAGTCGGCACCTTCCATCAGATCCAGAATTCCCGACGGAAAAGCTATTATCGAAGGCAACTTTAATGCCGACGAAGCAAAACTGTTGGCTACGGTATTAAGAGCCGGTGCATTGCCTGCTCCCGTAAATATTATCGAGGAAAGAACCGTAGGTCCCAGCCTCGGAGACGATTCCATAAGTAAAGGTTTTAAATCTGCTTTAATAGGTGTATTGGTGGTTGTTTTGTTTATGTTTATATATTACGGTTTTTCGGGACTTATTGCCGATATAGCTTTAATATTAAATCTTTTTATACTTATGGGAATAATGTCTTATTTCCAATTTACTTTGACTTTGCCGGGTATTGCCGGTATCGCGTTAACGCTTGCAATGGCCGTTGACGCAAATGTTCTTATCCTTGAAAGAATAAGAGAAGAATTGAATATCGGTAAAACGTCCAGAGTTGCGGTTGATGCCGGTTATCAAAAAGCTTTTGTAACAATTTTCGATTCGAACTTAACTACGCTTATAGCTGCTGTTTTTCTGTTCCAGTTCGGAACCGGACCTATAAAAGGTTTTGCTGTTACGTTGACGATAGGTTTGTGTATCAGTATGTTCACGGCCGTAGTTGTTACAAAATTGATATATGATTTCTTATTTAAAGAAAATTTCTTAAATAAAATAAAATTATAATAATCGGAGGAACATCGTGCAATTTTTTAAGACACCTAAAATAGATTTTATAGGTAAAAGATATTTGTCTTTTTCAATATCAATAATATTGATAATCGTAAGCTGTTATGCAATTTTTGTCAAAAAGCCCAACTACGGTATAGATTTCAGCGGCGGTATTTTGATGCAGATGTCATTTGACAAAGAAATAAAAATGGATTTGGTAAGAGAAGGATTGTCGCAAAATAAAGATTTGGCTTTTGAGCTTCAATCTACGGGCAAAAACGGAATAATCGTAAGAATAAAGAAAACGGAAAAAACTCAGGAAGAAATGGCAAATACGATACTTTCGGTTTTGCAGGCAAAATTTGCCGATACGAATATAACCGTTGACAGAGTAGAGTATGTAGGTCCTGCCGTCGGAAAACATTTGACCAAACAGGCTTTATATGCTTTCAGTTTTGTTTTCTTGGGTATCATCATTTATGTCGCTTTCAGATTTAAATCCGCACTTTGGGGCGTTTCCGGAGTTCTTGCTCTTATCCATGATGTGTTTGTTACTTTCGGATTAATGGTTTTGATGGGCAAACAGATCGATTTAACGCTTGTTGCCGCTCTTTTAACCATAGCAGGTTACTCGATTAACGATACCATAGTTTTATTCGACAGAATAAGAGAGAATTTAAGGCTTATCGCAAAAGAAACTTTTGCAAATACCATAAATATAAGTATTAACGAAGTTTTAGGCAGAACTGTTATTACATCGTTAACCGTTATTTTTGTAGCTCTTATTATTTTCTTCTTGGGCGGTGAAGTTATACATGATTTCGGTTTGGCTATGCTTATAGGTTCAATACTGGGAACATATTCCAGCGTATTTATTTGTGCTCCTTTAACCTATGAATGGGAAAAGAGAAAAAGAGACAGATATAAAAAGAATATGATAAAAAAGTAATCAATAATATATAAATATCATTAAAAAAATTAAAATCAGGCATAGAATTTTTCATATGCCTGATTTTTCAAATTTTTTACAATTTTTTTTTGATATTTTTTATTAAATGGAATATAATTTAAAGTATGTTTAAGAAACTGTTTAAAAGAAAATTATCGGTTCAATTTTTAAGTTTGACACTCTCGGTAAGCTTGATAATAACAAGTTTGCAGGGGTTGGCTTTTGCCGTGCCTGCCGCAGTAAATGTGTTGCCTGCGGTCATGCAACCGGAACGGATTAATACAAATATTATTCCGTTTAATATAGGACGTGTAACCGAGACGACTTATAACGGCGACGGAAAAGTGCTTGTGTTGATACAGGATTTGCATTCACATAAACAAACTCAGGAAAATATAAACGCCATATTGAATGTATTGGATAAAAAGTACGGCATAAAAAATATTTGGTTGGAAGGTGCAAGCGGGGAACTTAATACAGGATGGTTGTCGACGGTTCGTGATAAGGCGGAAAGAGAAAAAATTATACAACTTCTTTTGGAAAACGGGCGTCTTACGGGGGCGGAGCTTTTTTCCGTGAGAACGAACAGACCGGAAATATTGAAAGGTCTTGAAAACAGAGATGTATATCTTACAAACTTTGACAGATTAAAAGAAATACATAATAAGAGAGAAGAAATAGAAGCTTACATTCCTAAAATAAAAGCAATTCTTAATGCAAAAATCGAAAAGTACTTCTCTCGGGAAAACAAAAAAATAAATGTTCTTCGGAAAAATAATATTAACGGAAAAATAAATTCGGAAAAATATTTTCGCGTTATTTTTAAAGCAAGTAAAAAAGCAAAAATTGATTTAAGCAGGTACGAACAAATATCAAAATATATTTATGTTTCGAATAAACTGAAAGATATAAACTTTAATAAGGTAAACAAAGAAATAAAAGAACTTCTTGCGGAGTTAAAGAATTTGTTGCCGTATCAACGGTATACAAATTTGGTTAATAAAGTAAATAATAAAGAATCCGAGACGGAGTTTTATGTCGATATAAAGAATTTTGCCGACGAAAAAGGTCTGTCGGGAAAATATAAATATGCCGAAAAATTCTTTGAATATCTTACTTATAGAGAGATGTTAAATCCCATAGAGCTTGCCGAGCAGGAAGAAGAACTGATAAATGAAATACAAATAAATTTTGCACAAACGGGATACGAAAAAGATGTTTTGTTTTTGAAAAAATATTTCGGACTGTTGGAAAGTTATCTTAATAATAAAATTACGGCAGATGAATACGGATATTTTGAAAATAACAAAGAAAAATTTAAAACACTTTGGGCAAAATATGTAGATATCGACGGAATAATAAATATCAACAAATATTTTGATTTGTTTGAAGAATTTTACGGAGACAATGTAGAAAGAAACAGATATTTTATAGAGAATATAACCGGAGTAAAGCCCGAAACGGAAAAAAATACGATAATAATAAAGGCTCCCGAACAATACAATGCAAAAGCCGTTGAGGAACTGAGCAAAGAAAAAGACGGAATAGATGTATTGATAGCGGGCGGATTTCATACAAGGGGTTTAAGTAAATTATTTGATGAAGAAAAAATAAATTATATAGTAATAACACCGAATGTAACAAGCGAAACCGTAACAAGCGACAAATTGTATGAAAATATGTTTGCGGAAGAATATGAAATAGTAAAAGAAAAATTCGCAAATATACCGACGACGGCATTAATACGCGAAGTTATTAACAAAGCCGGAAGTATAGAAAGTATAAGAGAAGATAACGGAGTAATAGAACTTGTTACCAAAAAAGGAACAATAAAGCTCGGAACGGACGGAACAATAAACGGTAAAATCTTAAAAGGAAAAAAGAATGACGGAAATCTCAGTCAGGAACAAGCTGAAATTGCTGCAGAGGCATTTATCAATTTACAGGAGTATTTAAAAAAAGTAAGAGAAAATAAGAGAAGAAAAACCGCCGGCAAAAAAACCGAAAGTCTGAAAACATTAAAAACAAAAATTGCACAACAGATAAACAAAATAGATAATAAAGTTTTGGCGAAAGCTTTTAAAGATAAACTTGGAACGGTACCGGGTTCGAAAAAAAGATTGGATATTATTGATAAGGTTTTAATAACAATCATATTTGTCTCAGGCATTACCTCTATACTATATGTTCCTACGCACAATTTATATTCCCGCTTTAGGACGGAGTCGTTGAGAGAAGATATTGTTGCTGTAACAACCGCAGATGACAGTTCGTCCGAGCAGGAAAAAAATAATACATTACGACTTAAGGCTTTGGTGTCGGCTTTAGAATCCAACAAGATATTGTCAATGACCAAACATGAATATGTTGAAAATAATAATATATCCGTAATGAAGAAATTTTTAGATAAAAACTTTTTAAGAATATACTTAAATGATAAATTTGTCGATTATTGTGAATACGAAGAATTGCCCGTTATTGAACAATATAATTTGGCGATAAATTTTTTAAGACAAATAAACACTGTTTTTAAAGGTGATTTATCGGATTTGCCGGAAGAGATTTTTGATGATATTATCGTTGAAACAGTTTCTTATTACAACGAAGTTGCCGAAATCGCAAAAGAAATAAATGTGTTGGATGGTGATACTGCCGTATTCGGTATTCACGCCAGAAATGCCGCCGATAACGGCGTCAAAAGATTTTCTTCAAGGGGTATGCGTAGAATTTTGGAGATATTAAATATAACACCTTATGCTTTTGATGCTTTGGAACTTTATGATACGGAATCCGTATCCGATAAGAAAAATATAGAAGATTTTTTTGATAAAATAATTAATTTTGATAAATACGGAAAAGAAAAAGGTTTGTTTATTTTTGACGGGCATGGAACAAACAACAGATTTATATACGGAAAAAGTGAAAATTTTTATTATTTCGATTCTTTTACCGCGGAAGAATTTGCAAATGTTTTAATAAAAGCAAATAATAACGGAGTTGATTTAAGAACAAAAGTTTTTGTGTTTCAGGATTGTCATTCCGACGAATTTTCAAAAAAAATAATAAATAAATTACAATCTGCGGGAATCGAAAATTTGCCGGTAATAATTATCGGGACAAGCGAAGAAACAAAAATCGCTTACAGTGTTCCGGTTTCCGAATACGAATACGATAAAAGTAGCGAAAAATATTATGTTTCAAGTTTGGAGTATTCGATAATAGAGTATCTGCAAAATTTACCTCGGGAAGAATTAGAACAAAACGAAGGTCATTTAACGTTGTGGCAAATTGCCGTAGCTCCGATGCGGGCATCAAATCATACCGTATATTTGTCAAGCCCCAAGATAGAACAATTAAATAATGAATACGCAAAAAAACTTAGAGAGTTGACGGAAGCGGGAGACGACAATTTAAGCGATGAACAAAAATATACTGCTTTACAATCCGAAAAAACAATAAATCTTTTGATAAAAATTGCAAAAACTTTAAAGTTGAAAAATCCCGAACAATTCAGATACAGTTCGTTGGGAGTAGCTGTCGGTGTTATATCGGAAACCGTAAGTTTCTTTAAATTTTTTGATACCGCAAGCAGCCCGAGTTTCGAAAAACAGCACAGGAATTTAACTGCAGGTCAACGAGCCGCAATATGGATAATAAGGATATTAACGGTAAGTTCTGCCGTATTTGTATTTCTGAATCCAGTAAGTAATATTTTGATAATACCGGTAGCAATACTTACCGAAAGCATAACACATTTCATATATAACGAGTTTCAATTGTTAATCGGAAATAATAAAAAAATGCTTCAGACGGACAATGATTCTGTCGAAGAAAGTAAACCTTTTGAATTATTTTCATCGATACGGATGCTGTTTTTGAAAATAAAGGCAAATTTTAAAGTAAAAGCGGAAGTTATAGCCGTTGTTGATGTTAATGACGAAAAAGCAATCCGCGAAGCAACGGAAACGGCAGAGAGGGGAATAAAAGTAAAACTGATAATACTAAATTCCGAAACGGGAAATATTACCGACGAAACAGGCAAAATATTGGATATTGACGGAACGGAAAAAGTTTTTGAATTATCAGGCGTTAACGATAATTTGGAAATAATAAAGTATGAAGCCGTTGACGGTAAAAAAATCGCAGGAAGAGCAGTCGTGCCGGCATTGTTAACAGATATTAAAAACGGCAGTTTGATAAGCCGAAGGAGTAAAAAAGTTCTTTATATTTCACCGTCGCTTATTGACGGACAGGAAGATGTTGTTGACGGGTATATCAATACCGGAGTTCTGCTTGCTACAGGTTCAAGAAGTATCAAAGGTGCTTTGGTAAAAGGTTTGTTGAATTACGGAAATGTAAAGACGCAGGCCTTAAGCGATATGGTAATACGGACCGGAAATATTTTCGGTAATTATAAAATTGACGATATAACCGATGCCGTTCTTGACGATTTGAATGCAAAAGGAATATCAAATGTAATGACGGATGTCTCGGGGAAAACCGAAGCGGAAATAATTGAAAAAATTAATTTAATAAAATCAAAAAATATGCAGGTCGTTATTTACGGAGATAATGCCGAAAGTTTACAAATAAAAGGTATTGAAACTGTAGCATATAATGCCCCCAAAAAAGGACAGAGAATAATAATTGATTACGGCACGGAAATTGCCTACGGAACTGATTTGACAAATGTTATAATAAATGTTGCCAAAAAAGACGGAGAGAATATAATACTTACTCCCGATATAATAAAAAGATTTATAGTTATGGGTGCTTCGATAGCTTTTGACGGAGAAGTACTGAGAGAAGTAAGCAGGGAGTCTACCGCCGAGAACGGAATAACAATGTTGGAAATAATTAAGGCGATGTTCGTCGATACTCCGGAAGAGAAAGCAAGAAAGAAAAAAAACGCAGGTGTCAGAGCCGCAAGAAAACTTAATAAAGTAAATGTTGCCGATATCGATAAATTAACCGGGTACATAAAAATATTAAGAAGAATTGATATTGAAAAAATCCCCGATATAAGTTATCGGGATTTTATATATGATATTATTGAATCGTCAAACAACAAATCTGCCGTTTATGATATAAGGCACAGATTGTTTGAGAAAATCGACAGATATGAACTTTTAGGCATACTGGAAGGTTTGTTGCAGATAATCGAGTCGGAAAAAATAATGCCAGATATAAAAGATGTTGATGTAACGGATAATATGAATGAACTTCTTGCAATGCTTGCCGAATACAGACTACTGACGGGGAAAAGTTATGACAGGCAAAGCGGTTCGGAAGTCGTTAAGGTTTTGGGTGATAAAGGACATTATGAAATACTGCGGGAACTTAGAGATATTCTGAAAGAGGAAGATATTTCCGACGAAGACAAAACTTTTGCCGTAAGCGGAATAATAGAAATTTTATTGCTTGATAATTTAAGAGTGTTCGCCGACATTGAAAAAATGTTTGATACGGATATTAAGAATTTGCATGCATTATTGTCGGCAGCTTAAAAACGATATGAAATTTTTTATTTTATTGTTGTTTATATACCGAAATGCGGTTTCGTCCGCATTTTTTTGATTCATACAGTGCTTTGTCAACGTTATCTATAAGTTTGGTAGGTTTGGTGTTTGGCATATACTCGCAAATGCCTATACTTATTGTCGTGCCGAACTCAATATTGTTTTCTTTGAAAGTTGTTTTTTCGACGGTTGTTCTTATTTTTTCGGCAATATCCGTAACTGCTTCTTTTGATATTGACGGAAGCAATACGATAAACTCTTCTCCGCCGTATCTGCCTACTATATCGCCGGGACGGACCGAATTTGAAATTATATGAGCAATTTCTTTTAATACTTTATCGCCGACCAAATGACCGTAAGTGTCGTTGACTTTTTTAAAATAATCAATATCAAGCATAATAAGATAAAAGTTTGTACCGTATCTTTTTACTCTTTCGTATTCCGAATTAAGCTTTTCGATAAAATATCTTTTCAGATAAAGCCCCGTTAAACCGTCTATTCTGGACTTCTCTTCCTGTTCGTAAACAAGCCCTATCCTTTTTGCCGACAGCTTAAGATGAGGAATAAATATTTCACCCTCTTCAATGTAAAGTTGCGAATATTCCGAGTTTACCACTAAAAATATTCTAAAATCCCAATTAAGTCCTGCGACAACCGGCCATACAACAACAGGTTTATGCTCTATTTCAAAAAGTGTACTTATAATCTTTGGCTTTTGTAAATCTTCTATTTCCTTGTTGCCGTTTATCAATCTGTACCATTTTTTCTTTGTGGCTTCATTAAGTCTGGAAAACATCTGCAGTCTGTCTACGCCCTGTTTGTTTGTAAATCTTCTTGTGATAAGACAATATTCCACACCTTGTCTTGACGACAAAATATTCAATACTGTATTTGCAACATTACGGGGAACGTATATGTTTTTGTTTAAATCTTTTGATATGATGTAGAAATGAATAATCCTTTCAAGTTTCTTTTCCAAATTTTCTCTTTCGTTGGTCAAACTGTTAAGTTCGTTTAACAGCTCTTCTTTATAGAATTTCAATTCGTCGTTTTTCTTCTTTAATCCGTCGTTTATTTTTAATTTACTTCTTTTTGTGGAAAAGACGGATAACATTGGTATGGCAACTAAAAATATTGCCGTAATTATAATTGTTTCGTATGTAATCGGTCCGAAAGTAAAAACAGACATGATAACGGATGCTAAAGAAATTACGATAAACAAAATTAAATTTACCTGTTCAAACAGTAATGCCATGGGCAAAACCATAAGAATTAATATATACCTTCCTACATCGCTGTTTACTTTACTGTACAATATGGCAAAACATAACAGTAAGAAAAACAGTTTTAAAAATAATACGCTTTTTTTGTTGTTCATAATTAATTGTTATAAATTATTGTTTTGTTTCTTCCGGATTTTTTTGCCTCATACAAGGCATCGTCCGCTTTTTTTATAAACTCATATATATCCTTTTCGTCGGATAATGTGGCAAGTCCTATACTGATAGTCTTTTTTATTTTTTTAGTGGTATAAAAATCTATCGGAATAATAAAGTTCTTTCCTTCAACGCCTTTTCTTATCTCTTCAAGTATGGAATAGCTTTCGTTCGATGTCGTATGTAGCATTAATACCGCAAATTCTTCTCCGCCGTATCTTGCCAAAATATCTATTCCTCTGAATCTTTTCTTTAAAATACTTGCCAATTGTTTTAAAAAATTATCTCCCGCCAAATGTCCGTAAGTATCGTTTACCGATTTAAAATAATCTATATCGATAATTGCTATACTCATGGGGAATTTGTTTATTTTTACTCTTTCAAACTCTTCTTCCAATCTTTCCGTAAAATATGTTTTAGTATAAAGGCCCGTTAATCCGTCGGTTATGGCAAGAGTTTCTATCTGTTTTAATAATATGGAATTGTTTATCGTCAATCCTAAAATATTTGCAAGTATCGAAAGTTGACGTAAGTCATAGTCGTTGAATGCTTCTTTTTTGTCTTTTGTATAACCTTTTATCGTACCCCAATAATTATTTTCCACTTCAATCGGCATAACTATTATGGAACAGATATCTTTATAGTCTTCTTCGGAAAAACGGTTGTCTTCCTTAGTGTTTGATATAAGAAGAGGACTTTTGTTAAAGCGTGCATAATTTACGAATATATCTTTGGATGATTGTCTCTTTATTGTAAATTTACCTTTGCCCATAAAGTCTCTTGTAACATTTTCTATGATGTTTATAAATTCGCCGCTGTCCATATTCTCTTCGAGAGTTTTTATTATCTGTTCCAGTTTCTGAAAAGTTTGAATTTTTTGTTTTGTGGATTTTGATATATTTTCGTTTTCCAGTATGGAAGACTGTATAATTGTAATGTCTCTGTCGAGAACTTCATTTTCAACGTTTATTTTTATTTTGGAAGCTGTCCACAACCCTCTGTAATGTTCAAGCCTGAGAAAAACAAAAAGCAGCCATATTGTTTCACAAATCAATAACAGATTGTCGGTAGTGTCGGGAGTTATGACAAAAAATGCCACAGGAATTGCGAACGTCAAAAGAACTATCCCGAATACATATCCCGAAAGTACATAAACAAAAGTAAAAATGATAAATATGACGGGGAAAGTTATTATGGGATATTTGAACAGATAAAACGCCCATATTATAAAACATACGGCAGCAACAACCGGTACGATTATTGATCTGGATATGTCAATGAAAAAATTTTTATTGTTCTTTTGATTTATCATTTTTTAATTTTTTTGCGTAAGTTTCCAAAATTTCTTTTTCTATTTTTTCTTTCAATTGTTTGTCATTAATATAAAAAAGTTTATTCCATTTGTTGTTTTCTTTTTTTGACGGCCAGGCAACCCACAATCCGTATTTACCGTTCAGTACGGTACAATTTACTTCTATCTTATCGTTAAATATAACCGAAACAAATGCTTTTGCCGTTTTTGGCTCGCGAGGTATAAAAAATTTGTTTATTTTATATTCCGTATTGTTTCCTGCGGTCTTGTATTCCGTATTTTTGTTCTTAATTTCTTCAATTATTTTATTTTTTAAATTTCTGTCAAGAATTGAAAAATAAAAATATTCTTTGTTGTTGCTCTTATATGAGGGGAGTTTCAGCGTGTCATTATGTAACGACAAACTTTTCAGCAGTATTACGTTGTTTAATTCTATTGAAACTGCCGAAGAATCGGATTTGTCGATTTTGGAAATTTCCAATGCCTGAGCAAAAACATCGGTACATAATATTAAAAATAACAATGCCGAAAATAAATATTTTTGCATACTTGAATATTGTAGCATATTTATAAATAATTAGCAATTGAAAAATTGCTTTAAGTTTTTTAATTCTAAACCGTTTGAAGATTGTATAATCTGCAGACATTTTCGGTGGTCTGCCGGCAAACTTCTTCAAAAGAAATGTTTTTTATTTCGGCAATTTTTTTTGCCGTTTCAATGACATATGCGGGTTCGTTTCTTGTCCCTCTGTATTTTTGCGGTGCCAAATAAGGGCAATCCGTTTCAACAAGAAGTTTATCTAATGGAGTATTTTCTATAACTTTTTTTAATTTGTTTGATTTCGGATATGTGCAAGGTCCGTCAATACCTATCAGAAAATCCATATCAAGTACGACTTTTGCCTGTTCCCAACTTCCGGAAAAACAGTGTATTACACCTTTAGGCAAAGTTTTAAAATTTTTGAATATTGATACCATATCATCATAAGCATCGCGACAGTGAACGCATATAGGTTTATTTATTTCAAGAGCCAATTCTATCTGTCTGACAAAAATATCTTTCTGCTTTTCCGCGGAATATCCTTCATAGTGATAATCAAGTCCTATTTCTCCTACGGCAACGCATTTTTTATCGTTTAATAAACTTTTTAATTTTGCAAAAAGCTCATCGGACCATTTGTCGGCATCCTGCGGATGAAGCCCGAACATTGAAAATATTTTTTTATGTTTTGAAAGTTCTGCTACTTTGTCCCACATAGGCGGTTCGCAGCCGACTTCCAAAATATATTTTAAACCGTTTTCAAAAGCTCTGTTTAATACTTCGTTTCTGTCATTATCAAATTGCACATCGCTAACATGTGCATGTGAATCAATTATCATAAATTTTCTCCTTGTTAAAAATCTCCCGTGGCGATTTTTAATTTGTTGCAATAAAATAAAAAATTTGGTATCCTATATATTCTAATTGTTTTTAAAAAATAAATCAAAAAAAACGGAGATACAAAAATGAATGTACCAAACAATTTGTTTTATGCAAAAACACACGAGTGGGCAAGAAAAGAAGGTAACAAAGTTTATGTCGGAATTACAGACCATGCACAACATGAGATTACCGATATTGTTCATGTGGAACTTCCCGAAGTCGGGAAAGAGTTTTCAAAAGAACAGCCTTGTGCCGTTGTGGAATCGGTAAAATCAGCATTCGATATTTACAGCCCGGTTTCGGGAAAAGTTGTTGAAGTAAACGAAGAACTTCTTTCCGCACCGGAATTAATAAATCAGTCTCCTTACGAAAAAGGTTATTTCTTCGTTTTGGAAGTTACAAATGAAGAAGATTTCAAAAGTTTAATGAATGATGAAGATTATAAGAAATTAATAGAAGCTTAACAGAAGGTTAAAATAAAATGAATTATATACCAATAAACGACAAAGATAAAAAAGAAATGTTTGACCGTATCGGAGTAAAAGATACCGAAGACCTCTTATCGTTGCAAATACCTGAAAATTTAAGAGTAAAGAAACTTAATTTGCCCGCCGCAATGTCAGAGCAACAGTTGTTGGAGCTTTTTAAAATTTATGCACGGAAAAACAAATCCGATTTGGCTTGTTTCAGAGGAGCGGGGATTTATGATCATTTCGTTCCGTCGATAGTTGATGAAATTCTCGGGAGATCGGAATTTTGGACTGCATATACTCCTTATCAGGCTGAAGCCAGTCAGGGAACTCTTCAGTCGATATTTGAATATCAAAGTATCATTTGCGAGCTTACGGGACTTGATTGTTCCAACGCTTCAATGTATGACGGAGCAACGGCGGTAGCCGAAGCCGTTATTCTTGCAATAAGAACAACAAGAAAAAATAAAATAGTTGTTTCAAAAGCATTAAATCCGGAATATATTTCCGTTATGGAAACTTATGTAAAAAATCTTAATACCGAAATTATAAAAGTCGATATTGATGAAAAAACAGGTGCGATAAATACGGATACTTTAAACAACCTTATTGACGAAAATATTGCTGCAGTTGTAGTTCAAAGTCCTAACTTTTTCGGAAATATCGAAGATATGCAGGCACTTTCTGAGATTACAAAGTCCAAAAAAGCACTGTTTATTTCAGTAGTCAATCTTATATCTTTGGGCTTGTTTACGACTCCGGGCGAGTACGGTGCAGATATTGCCGTCGGTGAAGGTCAGGTTTTCGGTAACCGAATGTATATGGGCGGTTCGACATTCGGTTTTATGGCCGTAACGAAAGCTCTCGAATGGAAAATGCCGGGAAGAATAGTCGGACAGACCGTAGATAAAGACGGAAAAAGAGGTTTTGTTCTTACTTTGCAATCAAGGGAACAACATATCAGAAGAGAAAAAGCCACATCAAATATTTGTACAAACGCGGCGTTAAATTCTTTTGCGGCATGTGTTTATGCGGCATATTTGGGTTCTCAAGGCGTTGAAGAACTTGCCGAAACGAATATTTCCAAAGCAAGATATGCTTTCGATAAGATAAAAAATATAAAAGGTTTTATTAAGATTATCCTTTTCTTGTTCACAACAATCTT
>CALGGE010000035.1 GCA_937916125.1 uncultured Elusimicrobia bacterium
TCCTTAATACTTTTATTTTCCCTTACAGCCTCTTTTAAGCCGAATCTGAAAATGCTTCGCATTTTCTTAGCTGAGCCGGACACTTCGTGTCCTCAGCAGCTGATGAATTTTCGCGATTTTTGGAGCCGAGGATGGGAATTGAACCCACGACCACCTCCTTACCAAGGAGGTGCTCTACCACTGAGCCACCTCGGCAGCAATTACAATGCATAATGTATAATGTACAATGTACAACAACTACAATATACAATGTATAATTAAAGACAACTGCAAACGACAAAGAACTGACTGCTACCGACTGACTACTCTTAAAATAAAAAGAGCGGGAGACGGGAATCGAACCCGCATGGCCAGCTTGGAAGGCTGATGCACTACCACTGTGCTACTCCCGCAAAGGAGTGGGGGCGGATGGATTTGAACCACCGAAGGGTAAAACCCGGCAGATTTACAGTCTGCTGCACTAGACCGCTATGCGACACCCCCAAAATCCGTTAAAGGTTAAAAAAGAACAACTCTCATAATATGAGAGTTTATATTATTGTACATAAAAAATTCTTCTTTGTCAAGTAGAAAATTTTTATCTTACAACCACAACTTTGCCATCGTGCTTTTTACCGTTAGCTTCTCTCAATATCCAAATATATACACCGCTCTCGACATAATTATAATTATTATCTTTCCCGTCCCAATGAACAATTGAATTTCTGTAACTTTGTTCACTGCTTGTCTGCGGAATCGGAACAGATTTTTCTTCGTCTATAGTCCAATTTTTATCTCTTACAAGTTTACCGGTAATATCGTAAATTTTTAAATTCCCCGACGTTGCCGTAACGCCTCTGAATTTAATCCAGCCGTCGGCCGTATAACTGCCGTGTTTCATTTGATCATTATTATCCGTTAAAGATTTACCCGATTCCGGTATCCACGGATTGGGATATACGGAAATTGTTTTACTTTTTGCATAAGCCGGTGCAAAAAACAAAACAATGTATAATGTACAATGTATAATGTACAATAAAAAACGACTTAAAAAAATCTTTGTCATCTTATTCTGTCCAAAGCTCTTTGAGCTTCTATTTTGTTCGGTCTGTAATATAATGCTTTTCTAAAATATTCTCTGGCTTTATTCATATCATTTTTGCTGTATGCCGTCATACCTTTTTCATAATAACTCTGTGCAACCTGATCTGCAACTCTTTCCAACTCAAAGGCTGCGGAAGTATTTGCGGGGTTGTACGTAATGGCTTTTTTGTACGCCGCGGCAGCATCTTCAAATTTATTTTTCCTGAACGCTTCAAAACCTTCTTTGTAGTATTTTTCCGAAAGATTACTGCTGATTCTCGATATATAACCGTTGCTGTTCTTTAAGTATTCTTCAAACTCATACTTTTCGGCTATTTCTTTGGCACGAGTAAAGTAAGTTATTGCAGTTTCATATTTACCTTTTTCGTAATTTCTCAAACCTGCATCATAGGCATCTTCCAATTGATTACGAACTTTATTTTGTTCTTTCTCAAGAGCATTGATTCTTTCCAGTTCTGCAATTTCCTGTATATTTTTCTGAGTTTTATTTATTAAATCCTGCACGTCAAGCCTGTGAGGAGCAGCAATAACTACGGCCTCAAAATATTTCATTGCCTCTTCATAATCACCGGCTCTGTAATACTTCATACCCTGTTCGTAAATTTCGTTAGCTTTATCGGATGCAACTTTGGCAAGCTGATTATCAAGCTCAACTATTTTTTCGTTTGCCAAAGCATTCTCGGAATCTATATCGAGCAAATATTTCAAAGAATCTCTTGCACGAACAAGATCTCCTTTCTTATAAAACTTTTCATATCTTGCCCAAAGGTGCTCTATTCTCTTACTGTTTTCCTCTCTCGCCTGAATAACTTTAACGTCTCTTGTCAATTCTTCGGCTTTTTCAATACCGTTTTTTGCACTTCTGTTTGTCGGATCAAGTTCAAGAACTTTTGTATAATATCTGTTTGCCGTAACGGCATCTTTTTTGTCGAGAGCTTTTTGAGCTTTATCCATATATTTATTTACAAGAGATATATGATAATCGTCTATTTTAACAAGTTCATCGACGGTTTTTCTAAGATATTCCTGCGACGGAGCGTGGTCGGGATAAACAGCCAAAATATCGTCAAACTGTTGACGGGCTTTAACAAAATCTTTAGCATAGAAACTGGCTTCAGCCTCTCTGAAATGATTTTCCAAATAATATTCATACGCCATTTTCTGGTCGGAGAAATTACCGAATGCCGCACTTAAAGCAAACTGGTGCGTAGCATTTAAATCCGTTGACGGAATAAACGCATAGTCGAGATTTACCCCGCGGAAACATACTCCGACACCGATTCTCGTATTATTAAAAATAGAATCTCCGCCTATTTTAAAACCGGCTCTAAACGCTAAAAAATATACCGGGCTTATCGAAAAACCTATACTTGTATAATTTTCGTAATCTTTCATATCGGTAAAATCGAGTGCAACTTTCAAATCGTAAAAAAATTCGTTTGTATATCCAAGACCGAAAGTCGTTGTCTGCGGAAGACTGAACTTTTCTGTAACATATTTCTGGTCACTGCCGTAATTTTTAAAAGCAAAACCGAAACTGAAATTTCTCATTTTGGGGACGGAAAAAAGACCACCGAAATCAAAAGCTATCGCTTCGGAAATATAGTCCGCAAGCGAACTTCTGAGGATTTTTAAATTAGCACCGAACCCGCCGTAATCTATAAA
Source organism: uncultured Elusimicrobia bacterium (assembly GCA_937916125.1). GTDB lineage: Bacteria > Elusimicrobiota > Endomicrobiia > Endomicrobiales > Endomicrobiaceae > Ruminimicrobiellum. The sequence goes on from CALGGE010000035.1 coordinate 2,749, forward strand.
AGTCGGAAGATATCTTTTTAAAGGAAGAGAATAAGTTAATATTGCCGATATATCATATGTAGGACCTAAATCTTTAATGTCCGCACCTTCATTATCCAAATAATCGCCTGTTTGATAATCAACATAAATAAGAGAAGCTCCGAATACACCTATGGAAGTAAGAAAGCCTATACCGCCGTAATTATACTGAATATTTCCGGTCATATTTGAGGTAGCTATCGTAGCAACGGTTCTGTATATCCCTACCGTAGATGCGGGGTTTACATTTGTTCCCGTAATAAAACCGGACATCAATGCAACGCCCGAATCCCCCATTGCCGTACTTGTCGGATCGGGATTTATGGCAAAAACTTTTCCCGTCGCCCAAACGTTTTGCGGAACTATCGGGATGAGACATATGATTAAAATGATAACTACAATTTTTTTAATAAACATAACTACTTTCTTACATAATATACATTAGATTTGCTTTTTATTTCTTGTTTTCCGGAACAAACTTAAAACCTCTCCCGAAAACGGTAACAATCTTATTACCCCAGGAACCGAGAGCCTGCCTTAAATTTTTTATATGCGTATCTATCGTTCTTGTGGTAACGGTAATATTGTAGTCAAAAACATTTTCCAAAATATATTCTCGAGATAAAACAATATTTGGCTTTAATAAAAGCACGTGCAACAAATCAAATTCTTTCGGTCTCAATTTTATTTCTTTATTTTTTATGGTAATCGTGCCGGCATTGAGATCCATAGCCAAACCGTCTGCTTCTATAACCGCAGAATTATCCTGTTTCATTGTAGTTCTTCTGAGCAACGCCTTAACCCTTGCAACAAATTCTTTATTGCTGAACGGTTTTGTTATGTAATCATCGGCACCCATACCTAAACCTATAACTTTATCCGTTTCGGTGGATTCTACCGTCAACATTATTACGGGAATATTTTTTGTTTCAAGGTTTGCTCTCAAAAGCCTGCACAGTTCTATACCGCCTATCTGAGGCATTTTAACATCCAATATAACCAAATCCGGTTTGGATTTCATTATTCTGGCATATCCCTCGTCGGTATCAGCACATTTTATTACTTTAAAGCCTTCCGTTTCCAGAACGCTTCCAACCAGCTCTCTTATAGGTTCTTCATCGTCAACGATAACAATTTTATTTACGTTCATAACAAATACCCCTTAACAAACCGGCTTTTTATCTGAGAAATTTTCTTTTTTCAAAAACAAAAGAACTTTTGGAATTCTTTTTGGCAACTTTTTTAAGTTCCGCCGCTCTTTTGGATATCTCGGCGAAATCGGCTATTTTTGCCATAGCCGTTGTTATTATACTTATCGATACCGTCATTATAGGGAACTTTTTCATGCTCCCTTCTCTGTCTTTTGATATTATGTAGCCTTTTTCGCGATCTTCTTCATCGTAGAATTTTTTGACGCCGTTATCGAACAATCTGATAAAACTTTCCGCTAAGAATATACTGTTTTTTGTTCTTGTTATGACAAGGAAATCATCTCCGCCGATATGCCCGACGAAATCCGCCGGAACACCGAAATTTTTTACTACGTTTTGAAGAGTGTCGGCGGTAAATTTAATAACTTCATCACCTCTTTCAAAACCGTACTTATCATTAAAACTCTTGAAATTGGACAAATCTATATACAACAAAGTAAAATCTTCTCTGTTCGCAATTTTCCTTTCCACATTTTCTTTTATTGCAATATTCCCCGGTAAGGACGTGAGAGGATTAACATCCAAACTTTTCTTTTTCCTGTCCAAAATATTCTTAACTTTAGTCAATAAAACAGGAGCTTTAAAAGGCTTGGTTATATAATCGTCCGCACCCAAACTCAAACCTTTTATTTGTTCGGATTCACCGGACAACGCCGTAAACATCATAACGGGGAGATTCATAAATTTAGGATCTTCTCTGATTTTCTTCAACACTTCAAAACCGTCCATAACCGGCATGGAAGCATCCAACACCACAAAATCAGGCGTTTCGGAATAAATTTTGTCCAAGCCCTGTCTGCCGTTTTCTGCCGTTATAACATTATAACCCGCTATTCTGAAAATATCGCCCAACATTTCCCTCAACAACTGCTCATCATCAATGATTAAAATTTTAAAAGCCATAATTGATTTCTCCGTTATGTTATGACATTTATTTAGGTAGAGCAAACTTGAATGTCGTTCCTTTTCCCAAATCACTTTCTGCCCAAATATAACCTTTGTGTATTCTTATCATTTCAAAAACTATCGTCAAGCCAAGCCCTGTTCCTTTAGGACGTTTAAATTCACCTTCCTGCACCTGATAGAATTTTTCAAAAATCAAATCCACCTGTTGTTTAGGAATACCTATACCGTCATCCTTAACCCAAACTTCAATATAATCTCTTCCGTACCCCGGAGAAGACGGAAATACTTTGATAATTATATTCCCGTTTTTCTTGGTAAACTTAACGGCATTACTTACCAAATTCGTTATTACCTGTTTTATTCTCTCGGAATCAATCTCAAGTTCGGGAATTTCCCCTTCTATTTCATAACTTATATTTTTTTGTTGCTGCGTTACCATTGGACGATACAAAGATACTATCTCTTCTATCAACGGCTCAATATTCGCCGGAGCTATCTTTACTTCAAGCTTGTTGGCTTTCATCTTAGCCAAATCAAGAATATTATTTATAAAATTTGTTAACCTTACGGTTGCCTGCTTCATTATCTGCAAGCCTTTCTCTATCTGCTCTTTGGAATTTTCAAAATTATTTTCCACACAGCTTATCAAAAGATCGCAATACCCGTCTATCGCGGACAGCGGCGACCTTAACTCGTGTGAAACACTCGACACAAAACTGTCTTTCATTGAATCCAAATTTTCAATTCTCTTCACCATACTGTTGAAAGTTTGTGCAAGTTTTCCGATTTCGTCGTTTCCTTTAACTTTAATTTCAACATCAAAATCTCCCTCGGATATCTGTTCCGAAGCTTTAATCAATAAATTAAGGGGCTTTACAAACGTAAAATAGCTGAAGAAGAACGATACCACTATAAATGATACCATAATAACCAAACTGATTTTCTTTATTTCATAAGACATATCCTCAACGGTTCTGTCAATGGTTCTATTCATTACCGTCTGAGAAAAACCTATAATAAAAGTACCTGCCCCTTGTCCGCCGTTAATAAAAAAAGGCGTGCCCATTTCATATATCTGTTCACCGCCGTAAGACGTATATATCTCGGTTTTTTCTTTTGAAAAATTTTTAATTCTTCTTTTGTATTCCGAATCCAAATTTATATTGTTATCTCTTGAAACATACATCACACCGCCGTCGGCATTAATATAACCGGCGTAAACAACGGAAGGTTTATAAGTGGAAATAAGCAAATTTATCGCATTTCCAAGCTGATCTTCTCTTCCTGATTTTACGGCTTCATTGCACATCGTTGAAAAACTTCTTAAAGTTTTTTCCCTGGTATCGGAGATTTGTTGTATCAAGAAACTTTTCTGCGTTATCGAAACAAAATATGCAACCGTAAATATAACAATTGCCAACAGGAGTGAAACTGCCAGGGTAACTTTAAATCTGAGACTCATTGAAAGATTCATTGAAAATATACCCTTCTTTTTTTAGGAATGAAAGCCGGTTTATCGGAACATAATAATCCCGTTAAACCGGCTTTTTTTTATTATTCTTCTGTTTGTTCTAATTCTATAACTGCACCTTTTGCAACTTTACCTACAACAAAATTGTAAATCCAAGCAACAACTACTACACCGATTGACATTATAGCCGTATAAAGAACTATAAAGATCAACCATGAAAGAAGTCTTGCACCGAAACCTAAATTAGCTGCCAATTCTGTCGGGAAAATAAAGAAAGTGAATATTCCGATTAAAGCACCGAGCAATGCGAACACTATCGGAAAATTCCTGAACAAAGATACTACGCTAACTTTTTTAACTTCATAACTTGCCATAATTTACTTCCTCCCTTTTTGTATGTAATACATTTAGTACAGATTTATAATGACTATTATAACAGACTTAAAGTTTATTGTCAATAATTTTTTTATTTATTGTAAACTTTTTTCATATCTTCCAAAGTCAAAGGAGAATAATCGCTTGCATGTCCTGCCGTTCCGAAAGCTTTCATTTTGCTTGCAATCAATCCCTGAAGAGCCGTTCTTGCAGGACCTAAATAATCTCTGGGGTCAAATTTTTCCGGAGATTCCGTAAATACTTTTCTGATTGTTGCCGTCATTGCCAATCTTCCGTCGGTATCAACGTTTATTTTCTGAACTCCGAGCTGAATTGCTTTCTGTAAATGTTCCATGGGAACGCCTTCTGCTCCCGGCATTTTTCCGCCGTATTTATTTACGGCGTCAATCAATTCTTTTGGAACGGATGATGCTCCGTGAAGAACTATAGGAATATCGATAAGTTTTCTTACTTCCTGCAAAACGTCAAATGCCAAAACTTTTGCACCTTTGAATTTATATGCACCGTGAGACGTTCCGATAGCAATTGCCAAAGCGTCAACTCCGGTATCTTTTACAAACTGTAATGCTTCCTGAGGATCGGTAATATGAGCAGAACCGGAACCTACTCCGTCTTCAATTCCGCCGAGTCTTCCGATTTCGGCTTCTACGGTTACACCGTATTTATGTGCGTATTCAACAACGGATTTTGTTACGGTAACGTTATATTCATAGTCGGAAGGCGTTTTGCCGTCTTCTTTCAATGAACCGTCAATCATAACCGAAGAAAAACCCAAATCTATAGCTTTTTTTGCACTGTCCAAAGAATTACCGTGATCCAAGTGCATTGCTACGGGTATCGTCGGATTTTCTATAACAGCAGCTTTCATCAAATATCCGAGATATGTAAAATTGGAATACTTTAATGCTCCTCTGCTTGCCTGAATAATAACCGGAGATTGTGTTTCCTGTGCTGCAGCCATGATTGCCTGAATCTGTTCCATGTTGTTAACGTTGTAAGCGCCTACACCATAGCCTTTTTTCTTTGCTTCTTCCAAAATTTGCTTCATTGGTACTAATGCCATTTTTACTGCCTCCTAAAAATTTAACTGCTTATTTTTTTGAATTTTTCTTATTTTTGGTTTTGGTTTTTGTTTTTGTTTTTTTATTTAAAAGTCCGTCTTCAAAAACGCCCATCTTTCTGAATTTTTCGTATCTGTCGTCGGCAAGAGCCTGTCCTTTCATTTTAGATAGTGCCGTTAAAGATCTGTTGATAAATCTCTTGATATTCATTGCGGTCTCCACCGCATCAACATGAGCACCTCCGACGGGTTCTTTAATTATCTCGTCGATAACATTATTCTTCAGTAAATCTTTTGCCGTAATTTTTAAGGCTTCGGTAGCTTCTTTTGATTTAGAAGCGTCTCTGAAAAGTATTGCCGCACAGCCCTCGGGAGAAATAACGGAATAATAAGCATTTTCAAGCATTGCAATTTTGTTGGCAACACCGATACCTATTGCTCCTCCCGAACCGCCTTCGCCGATAACAATGCTTATTACGGGAACTTCAAGATAAGACATTTCTCTTAAATTTCTTGCTATTGCCTCCGCCTGACCTCTTTCCTCGGCAGCAATTCCGGGATATGCTCCGGCAGTATCTATGAACGTAATTATCGGTCTGTTAAATTTTTCGGCCATCTTCATAATTCTCAGAGCTTTTCTGTATCCTTCGGGATGAGCCATACCGAAATTTCTGTCCATATTTTCCTGAATGGATCTTCCTTTCTGATGTCCGATAACAACAACCGGTTTATTATCTATCGTTGCCAGCCCGCAAACCAAAGCAGAATCGTCGCCGAAAGCTCTGTCTCCGTGCAGTTCAACAAAATTTTCAAAAATTATTTTTACGTAGTCCAACGTATAAGGTCTGTCGGGATGTCTGGCAAGCATAACTTTCTGCCACGACGTAAGAGAACCGTAAATTTCTTTTTTCAGTGCTTCTTTTTTCTTTTCCAAATCTTCAATTTCGCCGGAAAAATCTATCTTACTGTGTTCCGCAGAAACTTTCAAACTTAAAATTTTCTTTTCAAGTTCGACTACGGGTTTTTCAAAATCCAACACATATTCGCTCATTAATTCAACTCCAATATTTATTCCGTTATAATCGTTTTTTAAAATCTTCCCTGATAACTGATTTTTAAAATTCTCTCACAACCGAATCTTTCTTTATCTCCGGTCAACATCTGTCTGAGAATAAAGTCTATATCAAAATTTTCCGTAATCCATACTCTGAAACCGCAATTAAGTCTGGCATCTCTTCCTTTACCGATGTTATCATATTCAAGCATTGCCATAAAAGCTTCATCGATAATCATATAAGAACTGCCGACGAAACCTACAACGCCGACATCTTTGAAATCATTTATATTTGCACCGGCATCAAATTCCAATCCGGGCAGAAACAATTCTCTTCCGAAAACCAAATACACGCCTTTACCTTTCTGTCTGAAATCCGCATCATGCTCGTCATAAAAGAACCCTTGTCCGTCATAACCTACGGCAAAACCCGGAATAGTTTCGTCCCCGCCGTAAATACTGAACTTTATCTGTAAAGCAGGTACGGCGACAACAACGTCTTCCGTACCTATAATATTCGAGAGTTCCCAGCTTACACCTATGTTAAGAGGTTTAAAAATACCGAACCCAAGCTTGGATGTAACGCTTCCTCCGGAGAAAATTCTGAATTGTAAATCATAACTTCCGTAGTCAAGTATGGAATGTGTGGGCGTATCCACGAGGTAAGTAATATTTGCCGCATAAGATTTACCCGCAAAAGCACAAGCACATACCGACAAAAAAAACATCGTCAAAAATTTTTTAAACAAAATTATAGCCCTGCCTTTTTTAAATTTAAATCAATACCCGAATATCATATCAATTTTTTAAAAACTTATCAACCTTTTATTTAATGCACGCCTTATATTACGGTTATTTGTCGGACTGCTGTTCCAGTATTATATTGTAATCTTCTCTGCCGACAGAATCGGAAGATATAACAAACACTTCGTTTTTAAAAATTTCATTAAGTTTATTTTTTCTCTCGTTAAAATATTCGCATACATCCGGATGAAGTTTAATTTTAATTTTACCGAAATATCCTTCCGATTTAATTTGTTCTATTTCCTGACATACGGCGGCAAAGACGGATTCTTTGGATAAAATTATTCCCAAACCGTGGCATGTCGGACAAGTTTCTCCCAGAAGAGAAAATAAAGATTCGCTCTTTCTCTGTCTGGTCATTTCTATAAGTCCCAAATGAGTGATAGGCCATATTTTAATTTTTGCTTTATCGTTTTTTGTGGCGTTTCTTATCGTCTCCAACACTTTACGACGATGTTTCTCTCTTTTCATATCGATAAAATCTATCACTATAATTCCGCCGATATTTCTTAAACGCAACTGACGGGCTATTTCGTTTGCCGCCTCGATATTTGTCATGGTAACAACTTCTTCCTGCGTATTATCATTACCGACAAATTTTCCGCTGTTTACGTCTATTGCACAGAGAGATTCCGTTTCCTGTATTATCAAATATCCGCCTGATTTAAGACGAACCTTGTTCGCCCTTAAATTCAATATCTCGTCTTCTATACCGTAAGCTTCAAATATAGGTTTCTTTTCGTCGTACAGAACTATCCTGTCTTCAAGTTCCGGAGATATTGTTCTGACAAACTCTTTTACGTCTCTCAATTCTTTTTTATTATCTATGTGCATTAAACTGACATCTTCGGTAAAATGGTCTCTGACGGTTTGAAAAACAACACCCAAATCTTTATGAACGCATGTTCCCGTCTTGGATTTATTAAATCTGTCGATTATGGAAGCCCAAAGCCTTGACAGATATTTTATTTCTTTTTCTATTTCTTCCTCGGTGGCATCCTCAGCTTCGGTTCTTACTATTATACCGCCGGCAAGTTCTTTTTTTAATTTTTTAATTATGATTTTAAGCCTGTCATACTCCTGTTTATTTTCTATCTGTTTCGAAACTCCCACTTTCGAACCGAAAGGCATATACACCAAAAGACGCCCCGGAAGAGAAATATCCATCGTAATTTTAGGGCCTTTGGTACTTATGGGTTCTTTATAAACCTGCACCATTATATCCTGCCCTTCTCTGAGCATATTTTCTATGTTACGCTCATTTTTGGGAGCAACAATATCATCCATGGCCAAATAAGCAGTCTTGCCGAAGCCTATATCGACAAAAGCCGACGAAAGACCGGCAACAATGTTCTGTACTCTGCCTTTATAAATGTTATTTAGGATTTTTTCGGTTTCTTTTCTTTCTATAAAAATATCCGATAATTTGTTATCTTCCAAAACCGCCACACGCGTTTCCGCAAACGTTCTGTTTACAACTATTTCTTTATTCATATTAATTAACAATTCCTTTTTCTTTCAAAAAGTTATACATTTTTTCGGCTATGCGATAAATGTACGACTCCGAATCTTCAGTCAATTCCTGCCCGGCATCTTCATCGGCGGGCTGCAAATTTTGACCGTTTTTATTTTTTGTCATATTGTTTTCAACATATGAAGAACGGGAATAATTTTTTATCTGATTAAAAACCAGCGAATTTATATTTTCGTTATCGGGATAGCTTGCAAAAATAAACGGTATTTGCAGTCTGTAACATCTTTTCTGAATTTCTTCAAAATCAAACAAAATCCAGTCATCAATAATTTCTATTTTACTGTCCAAATCCGGCGTATTTATTGCCGTTATCGCCGAGATTTCATCGGATATATTCAGAAAACTTTTATTAAGATTTCTGGCAAAGAACAAAATTTCGGCCGTTATTTCTCCTTTATACATCATAAACATCGACATCAATCCTTTATAACATACATTCTCTTTGTTTAAAGGATCAACTAAAATTCCCTCTTCCAAAAATTTCAAAGCATTTTGTTCGCTGTTTGCGGCACCTTCATCCAAATATGCGGATGCAATCGCATAATAAAACATTGCGGGAGCATTTTTCTTTTCAAGAATTCCTTCCAAAAATTCTTTGGCTCTTTCAAATTCTCTATTTCTTATAAGATCCCAAGAATGTTTATACAAATAAACCGCAGACGCGATATTTTCTTTCCCGAGAGAAAAACCCTCTTCCAAAGCATAAAATTCCGGAACTACTTTCGGACGAAAAACATTATTGCTTTGTGCGGGGACTACGGCTTTATATGCGGCTTCCACCGAAGAGTTCATGTTACTTTTTTTATAAGGAGCATAAATTTTTGACATTGCGGAATTTATTTCATAAACATCCTTATCCGACCGTTCATTCGTATTATCGGCAGCATTTTGTCTGGTCTTCATAAATTTTGAAAAACCGTAAACATTGTAATAATTGGATTCTCCGACCATAAGTATAAGAGCCTTAGGAATTTTTTTCCTGTTAAACATCATAAACAATTCCATAGACTCGGTAGTATTTATATCGAAGCCCAAAAATTTTTCTATTTTTATTTTTTTGTTTTTTCTTTCTCTGCTGATAAAACTCTGCAAGGTATTGGAGTATCTTTTGTTAAAATCGTTATCCGGATCATGATCGCTTATATATAAAATAACATCATCCGCAAAAACAACACCTAAAGGAAACAAAAGAACAGCCAAACATAAAACAAAAATTTTTTTAAAGTTCATAAACTTTCCCTTTATTTTCTATAAACAAACCGTCCCTTACGGTATATAAAATTTTTATTTCTTTTTCTTCTTTTCTCAAAAAGTTTTGTAAAATTTTTTCAAGTTTCAGGCTCTTATCCTGACGGATTCTCAATAAAAATTCGACGGTATTATCATCAATTATTTTTATTTCCCGTATAAGATCTTTCGCATCAACAAACTTCTCTATGCCTTTTTTTATTTTAGAAATCGGTATTTCTTTTTGACTTAAATAGTTATCCGTATATTCTTGCGAAATTTTTATTCCTTTAACGGTATATTTTGCCAAATTAACAAGAGCTTCTATTGAAGGCAGTTTCAAAGGAATATATTTTACTTCCGTTATATTATAGCCTTTTGGAAGAATTTTGACAATTTCTTTTTTTAATATATCCGTATCAACTCTTTCCGTTAAAGACAAATCCACATACTCGCTTTTACTTTCATATCCGACGGCAATTGCCGGACCGAAAGCCGCCTTTACCTGCGGGCTGAAACCGT
>CALGGE010000036.1 GCA_937916125.1 uncultured Elusimicrobia bacterium
ATTGGAGTGAATGGCGATTGAGCAAACGAGAACATGATTGCCTTTTTGCGTCAACTGCTTAACAATTTGGATTGCGGAGCAAATTCGTCCTCAGCTTCTCAGCTGTATTTGGCAGTTGCCGTTCATTGTATATTGTACATTGTCGTTCTCAGATAAAATTTATGCGAAAGATAAATGTTTTAATATTATCATTAATATTTTTGTTATCGGCTAATCTGTTCGCCGAATATTCTCGTATTGTTTCCCTCGCTCCTTCGGTAACGGAAAGTTTGTATGAACTCGGAATAAAAGATGAGCTTGTTGCCAATACAACCTACTGTCGCGATATTGATGAAAAAAACAAAAAAGAAAAAATCGGCACTGTTACCGACCCGAATATTGAAAAAATTATTTTGTTAAAACCTGATTTGATAATATCCACAAAAGAGGGAAACAATAAAAACTCGATAGAAAAATTAATGCGGTTGAAACTTCCTGTATATGTTATGGAAACAGTAGAAAGTTTTGACGATATTTGTAATAACTTTTTGCAATTGGCTGAATATATCGGCAAAAAAGAAACCGGTGAAAAAATTATTTCCGATATAAAAAATGAATTAAAGGAAATTTCGCACAATAAGAAAAAAAATGACGATATGAAAGTATTTTGGGAAGTCGGAGCAAATCCCATTTTTACGGTAGGAAAAAACAGTTATGTAAATGATTTTAATAAGTTTGCCGGCGGTAAAAATATTTTTGCCGATATGAATATGAGATATCCTAATGTAAATATCGAATCTGTTTTAGAGCGAAATCCTGATGTTATTATTCTTGTGGATATGGGAGATGTCGGCAAAGAAGAAGTAAAAAGATGGCAAAAATATAAAACTTTAAATGCAGTGAAAAACGATAAAATTATTATGCTTGAAGCAAAAGAAATTTTTACCCCGACACCGAAAACATTTTTAGACGGACTGAAAAAATTGCAAAGCAAATTTTTTGAATAAAATTTCTATGAACAATACCATAAAATTTATAACACTCTTAATATTGTTGGTTATAACATTTATCATTGCAATGATTTCCGGTATCAGTGATATTTCCGTTGTTGAAATGGTAAAATCTTTATTTTCAACAGGTGACGGCAATACTTATACGATAATAAATCAAATAAGATTCCCGAGAGTAATATTGGCAATAGTTGCAGGTGCAGGTCTTGCCGTAAGCGGTTGTGCCTTTCAGGGCGTATTAAGAAATCCTCTTGCAGATCCGTTCACTTTAGGCATTTCCGGCGGTGCGGCATTCGGTGCATCAATAGGTTTTGCCTTCGGAATAGTAAAATTTTCGTGGATATTTTTACCGCTGTCGGGCTTTTTGGGAGCATTGTTATCCGTAGGTTTGGTGTATATATTAAATATGAAAAAAGAATTTGATTCCAACAGTATGATACTTTCCGGAGTAGTTGCAAGTTATATTTTTTCTTCCGCAGTGATGCTTGTTTTTTCAATAGCCTCGTTGGATCAACTGTATTCCGCTTTTATGTGGCTGATGGGCAACCTTGCCTTTTTTGACGAAAGGCTGTTGCCTGTTGTAATAGTTTTGGTTATAACCGGTATGATAATTTTATGCTTTTTGGGAAATGTCATAAACATAATAAGTTTAGGTAACGAAAAATCAAATTCTCTCGGTATAAATACATCAAGAACCGTAAAATATATTTTTTTATTAAGCTCGTTAATAACGGCTTGTATCGTAAGCTGTTGCGGAGTTATAGGCTTTGTAGGGCTTATGATACCGCATATTACAAGAAAGTTCGTCGGCAATAACAATAAAATATTGATGCCGTTTTCTGCCGTGGTAGGTTCTGTTTTTTTGTTGATATGTGATACGGTAAGCAGAACGGTAATTGCTCCCGTAGAAATTCCCATCGGTGTAATAACAAGTATCGTCGGCGGTATATTCTTTGTTATCTTGTTGTTGAGGAAGCGGAAAAATTAAATGATTAACATAAACAATATTTCATTAGCATATAATAACAGAATTGTTCTTGAAAATATTTCTTTAAATTTTAAGAAAAATTCTTTTATCGGTATTATCGGTAAAAACGGAACAGGTAAAAGCACATTGTTAAAAGCAATGACGGGGCTTTTAAAACCGATAAACGGTAATATCTTTATTGACGACAATGATATTTATAAAATGAAAAGAAATGTTTTGGCAAAGAAAATTTCTTTTATGCCGCAGAGTATGCATTTTGATTTTTCTTTTACGGTTAAAGATTTTATTATGTTCGGCAGATATCCGTATATAAATATGTTTAATTTAACGACAAAAGAAGATGTTGATATTGTTGAAAATATTATGAAGTTTACTGGAACGGAAGAGTTTGCCAAAAGGAATATAAGCGAACTTTCCGGCGGGGAAAAACAAAAAGTTTTGTTGGCACAAACATTGGCACAACAAACGGAAATTATTTGTCTTGATGAGCCGACATCTCATCTTGATATAGGAAGTCAGGCAACAATATTTAAACTGTTAAAAATGTTAAACGAAGAATATAATAAAACCGTTATTACTACGGTTCACGATTTAAATTTAGCCGGAGAATTTTGTTCCGAGATTGTTTTGCTCGACGATAAGAAAGTTTTTAATTCCGGCAGTGCGGAAAAGGTTTTGAACTACGGTGATATGGAAAAAATTTACAATATAACGGTTGTTGTAAAAAATAATCCCGTTTCCAATAAACCTGTAGTAATTCCTGTTTATAACTAAAATTATGAAGAATTATTATGTTTATTCCCGATCAACGGATCTGCGGGAATGACAGAAATGAAAATAACAGTAAGGAGAGAAGAAACAAAATGAAGAAGTTAGTCAGTATCGCAGTGGCAGTACTAATGGCATCAACATTTTCGCCGAATGTTTTTGCTGCAGTAAATCAAGATGGCGAAGCAGATGAAGTGTTTTTGTCTTTGACAAAATCTCCGGAAAAATTAAGTGACTTAACCACCAACTTAACCGTTATTACCGAAGAAGAAATTAAAGAAAAAAACGCAAAAAATTTGGGTGAAATTGTTGACGGAGAACTTGGTATCTCTTACAAAAACAATGGTCCTTTGGGACAGACACAGTCTATTTTTATGAGAGGTGCAACTTCTGCTCAGACATTGGTGTTGATAGATGGAAGAAGAGTAAATTCTATCTCTACAGGTACACCTGATTTTACGGCAATTCCTGCGAACATGATAGAAAGAGTTGAAATTATAAGAGGTTCAGGAGCCGCTCTTTACGGAACAGGAGCTTTCGGCGGTGTTATCAATGTTATAACAAAAAAAGCTACACCTTTAACTCCTAATGTTAATCCTTATTTTTCTTACGGAACATTTAATACAATCAATGCAGGTATAACGGGAGCTTATGCAAACGATGTTGTATCTATATTAATAGCACCATCTATGTTATCTTCAGACGGATACAGGGATAATTCTTTTTATAATTCCAAAAATATTTTCGGTAAAATCGGTGTAAATTTAACAGAAAATTCCGAAATCGTTTTATCGGGACAAGCATACAATGCGGATATAGGAAATCCCGGAGATAAATTTTCTCCTACTCCATATGCAAAACAATTTGAAGATAATAATTATTTAAGACTTGATTATAATACCACAATAGAAGATTTTAAAATTAATGTTTTCGGTTATAATTCAAATTCAACCAGAAAAGCAAGTGATTTAGGTGCATATTATCCTTGGTACGGAAGTTATAATACTATAAATACCGGAGTAAAAGGTAGTGTTTCTTACAAAGAAATGTTAACCTTAGGCTTGGAATGGAACAAAACCGAATTTAAACAAAGAGATGAATTAAACAATGTAGAAGAAATAAATAAATTTAGAGAGTCATCGGCAGCTTATTTACAGGCAATTTTAACTTTTGGAAATTTAACACTGATACCTGTTGTAAGAGGAGACTTGAATAATGATTATGAAGATGTTTTTACACCTGCTCTTTCCGCAGTTTACAAACTGACAGATGAAATAAAACTTTCAGGTAATGTAAGTAAAGTTTTTAGAGCACCTTCTTTTAATGATTTATATTTCCCGTGGATGGGGAATCCCGATTTAAAGCCTGAAAAAGGTTGGTCTTATGATTTGGGTGTAGAATACTCACAAGGTAAATTTACAGGTATGGTAACAGGTTTTTATATTGATTCCGAAGATTTAATTGCTTATGATACTTATTGGATACCTCAAAATATAGATGAGGCCAGACAATATGGTTATGAAGTCGGTTTGAAATATGATATTTGTAAAGAAGTAAGTTATAAAGTAAACTACACATATACAAGATCTGAAGATACAAAAACTCATACAGATTTAATTTATAAACCTATGCATAATTTAAATTATGCAATAACCGTTAAACCTATAAAAGGATTGAAAATATCTGCTGATGTTTCTTATGTTACCACAACATTGTGTGAAACAGGAGACAATTTAAAAGATTATTGTATAGTTAATGCAAGAGCAGATTATCAGATAATGGAATATGTTTCATTATGGGTTAAAGGAAATAACTTAACAAATAATGATAAATATCAATTAAGCTACGGTTATCCGATGCCGGGAATTACGGGGACGATGGGGTTTGACATAAAATTCTAACGAAAAAACAGCAAATTTTGGACTACAATATTAAGAGAATTTAAGCTACATT
>CALGGE010000037.1 GCA_937916125.1 uncultured Elusimicrobia bacterium
ATGTATAATGTACAATGTACAATGAACGGCAAAACAACGAACGGCAACGGCAAACTACAACGACAATGTATAATGTATAATGTACAATGTACAATGAACGGCAAAACAACGAACGGCAACGGCAAACGACAACGGCAATGTATAATGTATAATGTACAATGTACAATGTACAATGAACGACAACGACGGTTGAACAGTTGAAAAGTTGAATAGTTGAATAGTTTAAACGGCAACGACAACTGCCAACTACAACTGCAACTGCAAACTACAACGGCGACGGAAAATTACTTATTTGGATATTTCAGTAATTTTGGCGTTGTTTACCAAAAATTTAAATATTTTTTCTTCCTTCAACGAAGAAGAAATGTTTTCAAGATTCTCTTTAAAATAATTTTCAACGTCTTCTTTTCTCTTAGGATTTGCATCAATCATTTTCTGTTTTTCAGCATCCAACTCTTCTTTCGTTACATCAAGTTTTTCCTGTTCGTTTATGGAATTTAAAATGTAAGCAAGACGAACATTTTTTTCTGCCTCTTCGGCATATTTCGCTTCCGAAGATTCAACCTGTTTCTTAATAAATTCTTCGTTTGCTCCCTGATTCTTCATATAGTCGGACATTCTTTTTATCAAATAATTTTTTTGATTCAACACTACCGATTCCGGAACATCAAATTTATTTTTATCCAAAAGGTGTTCTACAATTTGTCTTTCAACTTCAGAATTCTGTCTTCTTATTTCTTCGGTTTCCAAAGAATCTTTAATTCTCTTTTTTAAATCTTCAAGATTTTCAAGTCCTAAATCTTTTGCAAGGTCATCGTTAAGTTCGGGAAGTTTTTTATTCTTAACTTCTTCTACCGTCGTCTTAAACATAACTTTTTTACCTGCAAGTTCTTTATTTAAATAATCTGCGGGATACTCAATTTCTATTTCTTTTGTCTCACCTTTCTTGGCGTTTACAAGACCGTCTTTAAAACCTTTTAACGTGTTAGGTGCGGATAAATCAATCATAAATTCTTTCGCTTTTATTTTCTCAACGGCTTTCCCGTCCATAAAACCTTCGTAACTTACTATGGCAAAACTGTCTTTTTTAACAATGCCGTCTTCGGAAACTACCAAACTTGCATTCCTGTCACGAACAGTTTCAAGCTCCGCATTTATTTTTTCGTCGGTAATTTTGTATATTTCTTTGTTTATTTTAATTTCTTTATAATCTTTTGCCGCAACTCCCGGATGACATTCGGCTTTAAAAGCGTATTTTAAATCTTTGCCGAAATCATAATCTACATTTGTTATTACGGGCATTGTAATGGGAACAAATTTTTCCTGTTCCAATGCATTAAATACCGTTTTCTGAACGATACTTTCGATTAATTTTTCTTTTGCAAGGTCGGAATAGTTTTTCTTAACCATATCCATGGGAACTTTACCTGCTCTAAAACCTGCAATTTTTGCACCTGCTTTAATGGAATTGTAAACTTTTTCAAGTTCGGTCTCCGCTTGGGAAGAAGCAACTTCTACTTCCATAGATATTAAACATGGTTTCTTTTCCAAAACTTTTGATTTGAATTCATACTTTGATGCCGTCATTTGATTACCACCTTATATATTTTGTTTTTTTATTTTTTTTGTTTTTTTGAATATCGTCAATGCGGATAGAGGGACTTGAACCCCCACACCTTACGATATATGGTCCTAAGCCATACGCGTCTGCCAATTCCGCCATATCCGCATCTGATTTTCGTCCGTTATAAAGATTGATTATTATATCATTTTCAAAGGTTTTTAGTCAACAATAAATTTGCGAAGCGAATTTAAAACGGCAATGTATAATGTACGATGTACAATGTACAATGAACGGCAACTACAGTTGAAGAGTTGGGACGGCAGTTGAACGGTGATGAAGTTATGTGGATATTTTTATGCGGCTGCCAATACAGAACGTAAACCTACTAATGTTTTATCGTTTATAAATTCCACGTTTTCGGCATCCAAAGGCATAATATTTTTATCCGCATATAACGGAATAAGGTTAATAATTGCCGAGAGTGCTTCCGGATCGGATTTTTCAAAAGCCAAAGGCGTAAGCCCCGCAAGCATATTCCGCAATGCAACATCAGCCTCTGCCGCAGACATTGAAGAAACTTCAGTCGCGAAACGGGCAACGAGAGCCGAAGTATTAACGGGTTCGGCAGAAGGATTGATAACGGACTTATATAATGCTTCGGACAAAAGGAGTTCAAGAGAACGATCTTTAAATCCGTTCTTTATATTATTATTTTTCATATGGTTAACCGCTAAAATTCTTTTCAATATTTCTTCAATAAAAACTTCTTTCTCGTTAGATTTTAAAGTTGAATAATATACCGATATCTGAGAGTGAGCATCCAAATAATTCGACAACATATCAAATTTATTTTCACTTACAGATTTGATAATATTTATAATATCCTCTTCAGGAATTTCCGGAATCTGATCAAATGCGAAATTCGAAGCCGATTTTTTAACAAAATCAAGTTTTCTGTTTTCCATTATTTTCCTGATATTAATTGCGGAATTTAAGAAAGTAAATATACCCGAAGTTTCATTTATTTCATCCTTGAATTGGCTGATTCTGAGAACAGACAGACTGCCGTCAAAACTTTCTATTTTGTTTAAATCGGAAATCATTTTTACCTTTGCCTGCGTGTCAGACACACTGTCAAAATATGTACCTTCGGCAATATAAGTAAATATTCCGTATTTAAAATATTTATGCAGATCCGTACCGGCAGAGACATCGTCGAATACTACGGAAATTTCTTTGTTATCGTCTTTTAAGCGTTTGATAATTTTTATAAATTCCGTTCTTGCAAGTTCCGCACTGCCAAGCCTCTGTTCCAGCAGGCTTATGATTTTGTCAATATAAGAAGAAGAAAACAACACTTTTGCACTTGTTCCCAGTCCGTCGGATTTGACGAAAGAATTTACCGTCGATGCCATATCTTCGGGCGACGAAACAATGTCGGCAGAATCATCGATAAACACCGCAATATTTTGATTTACGGTTACGGCATCTACTTTTTTAACGGCAACAAGTGCGGCTTCTTTTCTGAAATCAAAAACTTCGCTCGTCTTTAAATTATCCATACCTATAATAATATTGCCGTCGTCCATATATTCAAAATTACGAGATTTATTATCCATATCAATTGCTATAATATCATAATTTTCCGCAGGTCCGAACATTGCTTTGAAATAAGGAGTATTTGTTAAAGTTTTTACAACTTCCCGATATGTTGCACCCTCTGCAAGAACTACCGTACTGCCGTTATATTTCCCTATAAAACATCTGGTAGCATTACCGTCTTCCGTTTTTATTCTTACGGGGACGGGACGGAAATTGTAAAGGTTGTCGTTTGCGGGGATATCGTTAACGACAAATACGGAACCGAAGACAGATTCCGAGATAACCGAATTATCGGTACGTATTGTATAAGATTTCGGTTTGATGGTACGACGAAATATATTTCCTAATAAAACTTTGGAATGTCTGACGGGAGCTATGGCGAGCGTTCCGTCTTCGTAAAACGAAACTCTGTCTTTTCCGTAAGTTTGTATTGCTCTTTCCAAACCGGAAGCTTTTATAAATCTGAAATCCATAACGGCATGCGTACCGACATTTATAAATAATGCCGCTATCATTGATACGACAAAAGCACCTAAAGAGAACAAAGCCGTAAACAGTGCACCGACACCGGTGAACGCAAAAAATATCGATACTGAAACCGTTAAAACCAAAGACATTATTTGAGAAAGGATTGTAATCTCCGAAAGAGTCCTTGCTCCTTTATCGTCGGAAGGGTGAGCTTTTACAAATTCGGAAGGACTTAAGAAGGAAAACAATGTTTCTTCTTTTAAAATAGTTTTTAAAATATTCCACGTAGTAGCAGCTCCATTGGAAATTAATTTATTTATTTTGGTAAACGTCGAGGGAAGAATTGAACTTGGCACGGACGGATCATAAGTAACTTCATAAAATTCATCTACGGCGTCTTCGTCGGTATTTATATATTTTATTGTTATACCCAAAACATCAACGGTTAAATTTTTTGAATTTAATTCTTCACTAAAATAAGTTCTTCCGGTATTTAAAATAATTTTTACATGTTCCAAATCTATCAGTTCCGGTCTGAATTCCGCACTTGCATAGCAGGATCTGAACTCATCCATAGTTAATGTAAAAGTTAATTCACCGTTCTCGTCAAAATAAAAATCGTTTTTCCAATAAGAAGCGTAATTTTTGCCCTCAAAATTTTGTGTTCCTTTGGGATTTTTAGGTAAATACTGTAATCTGACTCTTGCACCTTCAACATATTCTTCCAATCTTAACCTGAATGTTACCGATTCCGCATTTGAAAGATCAAATGTATTATTCTTATTTTTTAATAAAGCATAACTTTTCCAGCTTCCGGATTCGTTCTCGATTACAACAAGCGGTTCCTGATCAAATATCGTTGAAGAATAATCTATACTGCTGAATTTTGTTAAAGGGAAGAAAAAAGAACTGTTTTCAATTTGAACGGCTTGCCCTATGGTAGTACATAATGCGGGAACACAGAAAACTTTCCATCCGTAGCTTTTATAATTATAAACGCTGTTTTGGTCGGAATAAGGTATCAATCCGTCTTCATAACCCAGTGCTACCGAATAATCTTTAACATCCTGCAATATGGCATTTGCTTTTTCCGTATCACCGAGCATCTTATAAGAGACTGCCATTTCCATAGTCCATTCAAAACTTATAGGACTGTCTTCCTCGCTACTCCACCTATATAAATTTTCATATATTTTTCCGCCATAACTTATGGGCATTTTAAAAGTCTTTTCTGCATATTCCATCACTTTCATTATATTTATTTCTGCAGATTTTGAATTTTTATATACTTCGGGATTATATTCTTTAAACGCTAAAAGAACCTGAACTGCCCATGCTTCAACATCCAAAACGTTATTATTATCATTGTACCCTCTTTTAAAATTCCCTTTATCCTGATTATAAAGTTCCGTGTATAAATAATCTGAAACTTTAAGTAGCCTTTCTTTTAATTCGGGAGAAGAGTCATACTGAGTTTTTAAATTTAAATAAGCTATGGCATCCAAAGTATGTTCCGTAGAAGTATAAGAATCAACAAGCTCCCCGTAATAAGAACCGTCTTCTTTATAAACAATATCAAGATAATCGTCAACTTTCTGTATTAAAGTATCGTAGTTATTACTACCGGTAAGCAGTTTATACTGAACGGCAGCTATACCTACCCAAAGAATTTCACCGGTTACCTGTTTCTGTTCCAAATTGGATTTATACATATGCCCGTCATTATTAATGGCACTTAATATTTTTTCGGCATGTTTCATATCTCCTATCTGCATATATGCCATTGCCGCCAACGCCTGATCGTATAAATTCTCTATTGTTTGCAATGTTACTTTGTCAGGTTCGGAAACACTTTCCTGATATTCCGAAGGCATAGCACCATATAAGAAAGAAAGACTTTTTCCCTCTCCTTTGTAGAAACTTTCCAAATATCCCGAAAGCTGTGTGTTAAATTTTTTCTCTTCCGTAGTCAATATTTTTTCCGTACTGTAATTTACTTCTATTTTGTTGTTTTTATCAAAAACACTGCATGCGGTTACGCTTAACATAAGAGCAACGGATATGGTAAACAACAAAGCTTTCTTTGCCACATCTTTTATGATTTTTTTTACGGACGGTTTTGCTTTTCCTTTTTCATCCTGATTTTTTTGAGCGGCAAGAAGACCGTTCTGCATAAAATCGGGCATATATTCGTAAATTATCGGTTCAACTCCGTCAAGAGTTTTACCTTCATATTTTGATGTTGCAATATCGTATATGGCACCGTTACCTATGTACATTTTGTTATCTACAATAAAAACACAAATGTCTTTGGAAATTTTATATATCTCGGGAGCAAAAATATCCCGTCCGAAATTGAAAGAAAGTTTACTTAATAAACTTACCCAATCTTTAAGTTCACTTTCCGGCATTTGACGGAATTGTCCGGAAGAAAGTTCCGTTATACCTAAATCGGCAATGGCATTTGCAGCCGTAGCGGGAATATCCATTATCCGTGTAGTCCCGTCCTCAAATGACACTTCAATACTTTTGCCGTCGGGAAGAACGGAAAAAGAAATATTTTGACCAAATATTTGATTAAGATGTGCGGCCAGCATATTTACGTTTATTTTATCCAAAGCCTGATTCGGAAACATTGATAACATTATCGCATGAAGCTGTTCTTGTGAAGAAACATTTCTGTTTGTAAGCAAACTTAAAGCTATCATCTGTCTTACGGACATTACCTGCTGCATAACAAAATTTTCGTAAACGGATCTTGTTGATGCGGTAGCATTTAAAACTTCAGGGGTTATGGTTATATTACTTATGTTATTTTTATTAAGAAGTTCGGTTATACCTTCGGTATGGTATCCTCCGGAAACAAGTATCATTATTTTCTTGGCAGAAAATAATGATGGCTGAGAAACGGCGGAAGTCGGGTACTCGGATGATTGGATAATTGGAAGATTGGAAGAAGGTAAAAGCCCCATATTGGATAAAAATATTTCGTTTCTTTGTGTATTTACATTATAAAAATCATTTAAAAGCCGAGAATAAATTTTTAAATTTGCAACATCATTTTGAACGGAATATTTGGCATATAATTCTTCAAACTTTGTAAGCCCTATTTTTACGTATTCCCATTGTGCCGATGTCAGTTCGGCATTAATAAACTTCTTATAAAAATTTTGAAAATCACTGATATAAGCTATCTCCAATTCCGTAGGAGTTTCGGAAAGATATGTCCTTACGGTATCAACCAATTTTCTTTCTTCTTTAATCATTTCAACGGGATTTAAAGATAAAGATTCTTTTTTCAATGACAAAAATTTGTTTACGTTAGGATAAACTTTTGCGATGTTTATTTTTCTATTGTTGCAATAATTTTCTATTACTATCTTAACGGCGGAAAAGTCCGAAAAATTTGACGTAAAAGACATAACCTTTTTATATTCATCATAAGATAAATTCTCTTTTATTTCCGAAATTACCGACGTAAATTCTTTTGCAAGAGCTTTTTTATTTATATCCGATGAGGACAACGTTAAACCGAAATAGTTTTGCAAATTTTTATAATTTTTCGTATTTATGTTGTTGGCGGCAGCAAACGCAAAAAGTTCTGTCAAGAATTCTTTTTGCGAGATTTGACGGTTCTCATATTTATCAATAAGATTATTAAATTTTTTATTTTTTGAAGTTAAATATTTTGCTTTAAAAAATTCTATTTCTCTGTTGATATTTGAAAGAGATTTTTCGGTATTCTTTTTAGCTTTCAATATTTCGGAAAGCCTTACCATATTATCTTTATAAAATTGTTCATTCTCTACGCCTTTTAAGAAATCCCGTTTATCATTCAAAATGCCGTAATATTCGGTTCCGGTCAGCCTGCCGGCTTTTAAAAGATTCTCCAACACGGCTTTCTTATACGACGGATTAAGCTGTGCAAAAATACCGTAATCCGCAGTACCTATACCGCCTTCGGCATAAATAGCATCTATATTATATTTGTCGCAAAGTTCGTCAATTATTCCGTAAATATTTTTCTGTACCGAATAATCACAATGCAAATCCTGAATATTTATAACTACCGTATCGCTGCCGGTATTGTTTGAGAATACAACTTTACCGTATTTTGATGAAATTATTGAGTCCGATATATTTTGATTTAGAGGTGTTTTTTCAATTTCGGACGCAACTGTCCCGTCAAATGCTTTTTGCCCGTAACCGTTTTCAGGAACGTTTGCAAATATATTCGGAGAGACAATCATCATTGTAAAGCAGGCTGCGGTGGTTACAGCACAAAGTTTTTTTAATAATTTCATATTACACCTCTTTAATATGTTTAATATTTTTTATAAATATTTTACAAAATTTTTACAGAAATTTCACATTAAAAATGCGGTAAAAGGAACATACCCTTTACCGCATCTGATTTTATGCTGCAGATAACAGACTTTCGATACCTTTCAGAGATACCGTCATTGAATCGCCGAACAAATCTTCCGCCGGCAATACAGTATCTATCATTGTTATCAATTTTATCAAACCTTCCAATGTCATGGAATCTGCTTTTGTACTTTCTTCGTTTATTTTTATTACCATACCTTCATATTTCCACATTGCCAAAACTTCTTTTGCAAGTACGGAATTATTCAATATTCCCGACACGGAACCGCTGCTCTTTATTTCCGCAGTATTTACTTTTTCATTAATAGCCGCTATACTGTCGCCCTGAACAATCATCTGCAATGCCGCACCCGTAAGAATTCTGTAATTATTACCGTCCGTTCTGACATTTGCCGGTATGACGCTCCTTTCTATTTCAGCAGTCATTGCACCGATAATAAAGTCTCTTGCTACTCTTGTCAGATACTCGTCTTTGTTCAATTCGTAATCTTTATTCGATTTTGCATAATCTTTTGCGGCTGCCGTAAGACCTGCATTCTGTCCTCTGATATTGCTCTTGATCAACTTATTGTATTCCGCCGAAGTCAACTTACCGCCCGACAAAAGTTTTCTGACAAGTTGGACCGCAGCCTGCTGTTCTTCGGTGATATCTTCTTCTCCGTTTATAAGTATATCGGCAATATCTTTGCCGAAGATATCTGCCAATGTATATTCTCTTCCTCTCATTCTCAGGTTATTACTTATATTTTCGGCGAAATTGAATTTACCGAGAACACTTGTTGCTTTAGCACATATGGTAAGACCCGCTTTCTTTAACTTTTCTACAATATTTTCGTCAGAAGCATCTTTATCATTTACTCTGATTACCAACCTTGCATTATCTCTTAAACTTGCGAAATCGTCTTCTCTGTCAACATACATTCCAGCATCAACTACCAAATCAAAACCGTTTCTGCTTATAAAATCCGTTATCTTTTTATTGATTTCTTTGCTTACGTTAAGTTTGGAAGTTCTTCCTCTGTTAACACTGAAATCATAAGATATTGCAGGGACTGTTCTGAAACTTCCTATTAAAGGAAGGATATTTTCTCTATAACTTCTCTGCAAATCTTCAACAACATTTCCTACATTTCCTACGGTAATATCATTGTTGACAACAAATCTGATACCCGACAAACCTGCATCGGCATATTTTACTAACCGGTCGGAATCGGTATTTGCGGAATCGACTTCAACAATAACTTCAAATCCGTGTTCTCTTAACGCTCTTATTACTTTGTCGATATCACTCATATCGCTGTCTTGCTGAATAACTAAAGTAGTTACGCCGGCATCTTTGAACTTATTCAACAAATTATTCTTTGACAGGAATTCGATTGTCGTGTTCGAATTTACCTTGAAATAAACTTCCTGTCTTTGAACTGATTGATAACCGTTGGAAACACTTGACAAGGTAAGAAGTCTAATAAATTCATCTGCAGAATAATTCAATATACCGTTTCTGTATTCTCCGATACTCTTCTTCATTTGTTCATCAAAATCTTCAAGATTGAGTTGTTTGATATTTCCTGCATTTAATGCGTTCCCGCCGATTGCAAACTTAATAAGAGAATCTTTTACTTTTTTGTCTCTTTCCACATAAAGTCTCGTTTTCAATTTGTAATCCGCAGCCTGCACTAAATGACGCTGAGTTTCCTCATCCAGCAAATCAAATACTCTTCTTGCATCTCTGTTCAACACATAAATAATGCTTGTTACATTAGCGTCAAATGTATCTCTTCTCATTTTTACATTAAATTTAAAATCTATTTTACTGCCTTGACGATTAACGAGCACACCTTTTTTATTTATTGTAGCAACATATTTACCGTCAGCAGTACTTAATTCGGTATCACCTTTATTTGTTGTTCTTGATACTAAATGACCGCTTTCTATCATTCTGTTGATATCGGCACTGCTTACAAAAACTCCTTCAACGGCAGTTAACTTTACGCCGTCTTGGCCCGAAACATCAGCATCAAGATCAAATGATACGGTCTTTTTAATACCGCCGAAGAGAATACTTGTTTTCTGTATGGCAGTAGGATTCCCCGGAGTTGTAGCTGCCGTTTTGGCATTAGATGCCGCAGTTTCTATAATATCCGTTACATCCGATTCTTTTTTCTGTATCTCAGACGGAGCCTGTTCTTCCTGAACCTGAGTTTCTGCAGGAGCTTGTTCTTCCTGAGCCTGAGTTTCTGCAGGAGCCTGTTCTTCCTGAACCTGTTGTGTTCCGGCAGTAAACACGATACGGGAATAATCCGAATCGAGATAAGACTGTAAAGCATCTTCGGAAATGCCGAGTTCGGAAATTAATCTCTCTCTGAAATTGTTCATTATTACTGCAAGTTCTCTGACATTAATTTTATCTTTATCAAATTCGTCAAATCCTATAAAGGCATCTTTATTTTCAGATAACGCATCTTTAACTCTTGTGTAGAGATATTCGTATTTATCTATCAAATTTTCAAAGGCAATCTGTTCTTCAAAATCTTCTTTAAGGAAAGAAGGAACTTCTAATTCTCTATCTGTTACGACTTCTCCGACAGAAGGTTCTTGTGCCGAAACAGGAGCTTGTGCTTCCTGAACCTGAGTTTCTGCAGGAGCCTGTTCTTCCTGAACCTGAGTTTCGGCAGGAGCTTGCTCTTCCTGAACCTGAGTTTCGGCAGGAGCCAGTTCTTCCTGAGCCTGAGTTTCGGCAGGAGCCTGTTCTTCCTGAACCTGAGTTTCTGCTTGTTCAGCAAGCTTTTCAGCTTCAGCTTTGGCTTTGACTCTCACTGCAACTCTTTCTTTTATCTCTTTAATTTTAGCTTTAGTAAATGATGTAGGTAACAACTCGCTTAGTGCTTTCTCGTCATTATTATTATAAGCATCTTCAATTTTAGCCTTATTGTCTTCTATAATCTTACGTTGCTGTCTGTACCCGCTGACAATACCGTAACCAAGTACCGCAAAAAGCACAGCCGCAATAGGAATTATAGCAATCAACAAAGGTGAGAACGAATATATTTTTTCTCCTTTCTTGTATAAAGAATTCCTGTTTACAAATTTAGCAAGCCATCTTCCAATTGCTTTACTGAAGTAATTTGCAAACATCAACAATGCAATACCGCCGGCAGCCAAAGCACCTGTAGTTAAACTTACCAACATCGTAAGTAATACAAACGCCGTCAAAGGAACTGCAGGTTTTAATGTTTTTACAATAGCGGCACTCCTGTTGTCCGTTGTCAATCTGTTAATAAAATATGTAAAATTTATTACCAAAAGTAACGGTGCAATAAGCCATGCAGGTGCCATCCAAACACTTGAAAGAAGGACGCCCAAACCGATGATACCAAGTGAAACCCCGGTAAATAGAGTCATAATCCATCTGTTACGTTCTATTCCTTTTTGTCTGTCTTCTATTTTCTTATATTCATCGGTTTTATCTTTCAAAAATTCTTCAATCTGAGAATATTTTACTTTCAGATCTTTTGTAATACCATATTTTTCTCTTGCTTTGTTTATGGCATTTGCCAAATTGTCAGGTGTAATATCAAAACCTTCCGGCAAACCGCTATCTTCATTTACGGTATCGGTATCAAATTCAACATTTTCGTCAAATATTCTCTTGAAATCCTGCAAGTCAATTGTTGCCGTATTATCCATTACAACTTTACTGATATTTTTAAACAGAGAATCTTTTCTTACTTCCGCTTTTTTATCAAAAGGATATTCCATACCGCCTCTTGTTCCGAAGAACAGAGACATTACTGCAATACCTATTAAGATAACCGCCATAGGTGCACCCATAAACCACGCTGCTATACTTGCAAACACTACTCCGGCAACACCTAAACCTGCAAATTTTCTTAAAGCGGTAGTTCCCGTATCAATACCCGTTCTCTTATCGGTAATTATTTTAATAACACCGATGATTACTCCAATTCCCGCAA
This sequence comes from uncultured Elusimicrobia bacterium, assembly GCA_937916125.1. Classification (GTDB taxonomy): domain Bacteria; phylum Elusimicrobiota; class Endomicrobiia; order Endomicrobiales; family Endomicrobiaceae; genus Ruminimicrobiellum. Next base: position 11,998 of record CALGGE010000037.1, read on the forward strand.
TTATTGTCAAAGGCAACCATAGTGCGGTAATCGAAGCTCCCGAAATTAGTGCTCCTATAAAACCTAAGCCTGCCGCAACAACAACTGACGCAAATTTCTGCCCGTCATTTGATTTCTTAGAGAACAAGAATGCACCGGCATTAAACAATGTTGCATACGCGAACAGGAATATACCCGATGTTAAAACAGTTAGAATATCCGAAGAAACAGGACTCTTTGTCTTAGCTATTTGCGAACCGCCGGTTTTAATTATATCTATCCAATTGGAAACATCTTCCTTATAATTTTTGAATACTACTCTTATATCCGCACCTGTTACAGAACCTCCGGGATTGTAGAATAATACTGCACCTATAACCGCAAAAGGTATCAACATATAAACAGCAGACATCATAAGAGCCGGACTTTGAACAAGCCACAAACCTACCATAGCAATAATCGCCGTTCTGATATTTGTATTTATATGTGTATTCCTTAATGCATAATATAAACTTTGATCATTGTTAGGATCAAAAAGCATATTATATGAAAGTCTTGCAGTTCTACCTGTAGGAATGTATGATGCAGTCAATATTCCTTCACCGAAACCGCTTGCCTGCGTAAACATATGCCCCATATGATAAGGAGCCTGCATTACAAGATTCTTGAAGAATGTAAAAATGTTTTCTCCGTAAGAAAGCTGTATCTTAACACGACCTGTCAAAGAAGATGTTTGAGACATAAACAATCCCATCAATCCCAAGACAACAGCAATCCCCGGAGATGCAGAAAATACACTTATACTCAACAATACAACCGCTATATTTATATATTTAACAATCTTCAAAGCATCTCTATCTTTCTCATAGAAACCCGGACCTGCATAATAGTGAACTATCTGATCGGAGATGCTTGAGTTTCTAACGAAATCATAAAATTCATAACTCATAAATGATTGCGAAGAACCGGATGCAAACTTCTGCAACATACTGCATGCATTTTTAAAGCCTGTTTCTCTAAGTTTTATAACATCAATAGAAACATCATAATATGTCGGAGAAGCTTCTATTATTTCTTGTTCTTTACTATTTGCAGCCTCAAACAATTTTGTCAATGCTTCTATCAATTTTTCTGCATCTTCAGGGCTATCTTTTAATCTTTGCATAAATGCCGCCGTATCTATACCGGGAACTACGGATGCAACAAAGTTTTCAAGTATCTTGCCCATATCTTCATAAATCTGTTCGGCCGTTTTATCTCTAAATGCACTATCGCCTTCACTTGTATCACCCAAAACATTTCTTAAGAAAGTTTCCATTGATTCATCTTCTAATTTTCCTGCTTTAAAATCTCTTATACCCTTTACAACATCTTTCTTATTTTGCAGATAGTATCTTGTAATCTGCACCATAAAGCCCATCATATCTTCAGAAACCATAAATGCCTGATCTTCTACAGAATGTGTCTTAGTGGAATCAAATATTGCAGGGTGTCCATAGAACCATCTCGACAACATCACAAGCTGAGTAACATAATTGAATGTTCTGTCGGCATGTGCCATAGCTGAAGCAGTTGCTGTCGGAAAACTCTTTGTATCGATAATTTCGCCGAAAGAACTTGCAATGACACCATAGAGACGAACAAAAGGAGATTGTGCAAGAGGAATTCTCTGTGCCTGTTCCGCATACATACCCATATTCATATCCTGAGCCATTATGTTATAGCCTTCAGGTATGAAATGATTCAATAAAGACAAGTGTTCTACTTTACCATAACCAAAAGGTCCGATAACTCCTCTGATATCAAACAAATCGGTATGTTCCGGTTTGAAATAGAAAACCATCATCTGTTGTTTATCTAAATTATCAAATATGAACTTAGCTTCAGCTAAAGTAACTGCACCGGACTTATACACTTTACTCCATTCTTCAACCAAAGCTTTATCCTCATCACTCAATGTTGCAGGAGCTGCCAACATTAATCTTATATATTTATCTTTTTCCTGCTGTAACTTGTTGGCAATATTTCTTAATCTTAACTCTTGAGCTTCGGTTAAGTATGCTCTTGACATAGGTTCATTCTTCAACATATCAACAGCTTCCCGAATTGTGTTAATATGTTCTTCAGATTTTGAACTTCTGTATCTGTTCAATTGGTTGATTATATCTTGTAAATCGGTATAAGAAACCGGCTCTATTCCGATAGAAGTCTGACTGTTAACCTCAACCTCATCGGTATCTGCTTTTTTATCCATACCAAGCTCTTTTAACTTAGCTAACAATTTCTTTTCAAATTCAGATAATAAGCCATTCCTTTCTCTTTCCGACAAAACTTTATAATCCATACCGGAATATTTGTTTCCGTTTCTCATAACAGGAACCGTAAAATAATCACCATAACCTTGTTCATTGAAAAGTTCCAAAAGTTTTATAACTCCTTGAGTTCTCGGATCATTAGGATCCTTAGAATAAATACCCCAGAAATCCTGATAACCGGCAACTATTCTAAATTTCTTTTGGACTTCTTGTTGTAAAGTTACCTCATCCCATTCAGGATGCAAAACTCTTGCATTATTAATATAAACTTGTAATAATTTTACTTGACCGATTAATGTTCTTGCCAACGGTTGCAGTCTGTTAGAATTCCATAATAAGATTTCAGTTTTTATTTTGCAATCAGGCAAATTAGTCCCATCAAGAAGTTTCAATTTCTTACCATTAATTATTTTCCCGTTTTTGTAATCTCCATTTTCAAATAATGCCTTTAAAGCTTCGAGAGATTGCAAATCGTCATAAGTCAAATAGAATTTATTTCCGAAAATATCATAAGCATATTTACCGTTTTCATCCTCATAAGAATCCAATCTTTCAACCAAAGTTCTTAATTCATCTTCGTATGTTGTTGCAAGAGTTGAAATAAGTCTGCTTCCGTCAGGAGAAATTTCATTACTGTTTAATCTTTCTGAAGGAAGAGATTCATTATCTAAGTCCGGTAACACTCCTTCATTATAAGTAGGAATTCTTATGGCTAAAGGATTAAGTTCATCGAAGCTTGCAATTTCCACACCCGGAACAGCTCTTGAATTTTTCAAATATTCAAAGAATCTTTCTTGTGCTTTTTGAGTTACGGGCTGTTTGGAAAAATCAGGAGTTTCAATTTCTATAGCATCATCAACTATCAATTTCAAAATCTCATCAAAAGTTATGAGTTCCAACGTCTCTCGTCCGCCTATATAATTTTTATTGCCATCAGCATCAGTATATTTATACATATAACTATCTTTTTCATCTATACTGATGTGAGCATCTTTCCACATATCTCTTACTATAGTGTTCCAGTTTTCTGCATAGTAATACCTTATGATTTGCTCAACTGCTTTAGCAACCTGCTCATCAGTTAAATCCGGTCTCTTTTCTCTAACCGCCTTTTCGGTATTAACAATAACTGCTTTTGGCAATAATGAATTTTCCCAATTTGCAAACAACTCATCATTTGCCCAAGCCTGTTGAAATTCTGCCCAAGTTTTACCCGTTTCCATAATACCTTTAGCTTTAAACTCTTTCTTTGCTTCTGAAGCTTCAAATATTTTCCACACAGAGAAGAAACTTAATTTAGGCAATTTAACTGTCAACACAGCCATAACTACCAATATAAGGCCTCCAAATATAAGTGACGGAGCAACAGATGCAAGACCTGCAAACAAAGCAGAACCTAACAGTACTACGGCAAGAGAAACCCCTAATGCTACTAAGGATGCCTTCAAATTACCTTCTTTCTTAGTAGTATCTATAGTAGCCAATTTTTGATCTATTTTTTTAATTTGTTCAGTCTTCTTTTCTATTTCAGCTCTATTTTTATCCGCATCTTTTCTCAATTCTGCAATTTCTTTTTCCAATTTTTCTTTTCCGGCTTTGCCAAATAAAACCGGAACCGTATCTTCTTTTACTTTAGCAACTATTGAAAGAACAGCTACACCTAACAATATAAAGCCTACCGGACTGATAAATGATAAAGGAATGCTATAATTTAGGAAACCGGCAGAAGTTATCCATTTCAATGCTGTTGTAAATACAAACATAAACGGAAGCATAACGGCACTGTTAACTAAAGATACTTTAAATATTCTGAATTTCTTATCATATTCATTTCTTATTTGTTCGGTAGTAGTGAAACTATCTTTTCCTTCTCTGGCAGCTATAGGTTCACCAAAATACTGATTATACGACTGCATTTGTAATCTATTCATTATTCTTGGAGCCAAATAATACCAACCCAAAGCTAATATCGCACCTACACCGGCAACGACAACACCAGCCAAAGGAGCAAATATAACACCTACTGCTACTGCCAAAGGCATTGCAATTAACAATATTTGATGAGATATAACAGGCTTTAAATTGATTTTTAAGAACAATTCATTTAATAAAGCTTTTGTTTTATCAAACAAATCAAGAGATTTAAGTCTTGTACTTCTTGTATCTGTGGATGGAGGCGTTTTAAAGCTCTTAAACGGTGTAAGTTCTTCCGTAAATCCATCCGTAAGAACAAATTCACCAGCTTCATTTTTACCCGTTTCCAAAAATTTCCTTGACCACTCAATATTTCTTGCCATCAAATCAAAATTTACAGGAGTAAAGAATTTAGGTTCATATTTTTCCAATTGAGGATATTCTTTCAACATCAACTCAACTACTTTTCTATCTTTAGATGATAATCCTAAAGTTTCAAGAGCTTCTTTTTGTTCCGATTTTGATTTTGCTGCCAAAGTTTCAAAATCAGTAACTCCTAATTTCCCTGCTATGGCAACCATCTGTTTTTGTCTGTCAGATAAACTTACACCGTCACGATAATATCTGAGAATTCTTTCGATTCTCTTATCAAGCATTTCACCGATATGAACACCATTACCGTCTGCAAGCATTTCGTTTGCATAATTTTGTAATAAATATCTGAAATTTGTAGCATGAGGAGAAGGATTTGCAAATCTCTTTTCAATATAGAAGAATAAGACTAAATCATCTAATGTATATTCTTGTTTTGCCTTATATTTATCTTCACCTTTTATATATTTATATACGTTGTCGGAATATACTCTATATTCATTAAGAACAGCCGGTTGTATTCTACCTGTCATCAAGTAATCTCTAAAAGATTTATCTGCTTGTTTCAGAACATTATCCAAGTTAGTTTCATTTGTTAAACCCATAGTTGATAAAGTTCTCTTTTTAACAACAAGTTTCAATGCAGAAACAGCTGCTTCAAAATGTGCTTTTTGAGCAACTTTTACAGTAATCTTTCCTTCCGTATCTTTCTCGGTATAGAACTTAACAGATATCTTATGTAATAATTCCTGTATATTGTCTAAAGTCTTAGAATCAATATTATCCGTAGTCTCAAGGTATTCCGTTATGGTCTCTACAGCATTGTTTGCATCAGAAAGAGTCATATTACTTTCTTCGCCGGAAAAAGTTAAGCTTACGGGAACTGCTTTCGCAGAAGAATCTTCAGAAGTTATTGTTCGTTCTGTTACAGATGGAGTGTTTTCCGATATATCTTCTATAACTTCCTTGGCTTCTTCATAAGCTTCCGAAACGGAACTCTTGCCTGCTTTATCAAGTCTTTTTATCAAACGACCTCTGACAAAAACTCTTATTGCTTCACTTGCAAGTCTTACTCCTGCAAAAATTGCCGGTATTAAATATCCCGGAACAGCTAAAGTTGTTCCCAAAACAGACAATGTCATTAAAGGATTGACCACTGATATTGCAAACGATAAACCGATTAACGCGGCAGTGGAAGCCCAGAAGAATATCTTTTCCGTAGTTGTTTTATATGACAATAACCCTTTTATATCATAAGTTTGATATTTATCACCTTTACCTTTCCCTGCTCTTTTACCGTCACCACCGCCTCTTAAACCCGGAACTTTCTTCTTAACATTAATTCTCTTACCTATCATTTTTTCAAACAATGACATAACAAACAAAACTGCTATTGACAAAATTACATATTTATAATCGCCGTAATTTTCCAAAAGTTCTTTAGCATAATCGCCAAAAATGTCGATTCTCTTTTTAGACAAATAATTACCTTCAAAATCATAAGAATATCTGTGAATATACATCTTTGCACTTATTTCACCGTTAACATTTGAATTGATGGGATCAAATTCATAATAATAATGGTAAACTCTGTCATTGACATTATCAACTTCGGTTTTTTGATATACTTTGGTAATATACTGTAAACCTACTTTATCAATTTCATCGGAATGAGCATTGTAATAATCTTCTATATATTCGTTTATATCGGATTTCCCGTCATAACCGGCAAGCATTGTGCTTATTATGTCAATATTTCCCTGTATTTTTGCAACAACGCTATCCATTGTTCCGTCTTCATCCAAGACAAATTCCGATTTGGGAATTAAGAAACCGAACTGACCGATATTGCTCTTATCATATACAACAACTTCATAGTAATCTCCTATCGTTGAAGTTCCCAAAACGCCGTTTGCAAATTTAAACGTGGAATAATCGCATACATCAAAGAAAGGAGAACCGTCACTCTTATAAGCAGCATATTTTAAACCTCTCTTTTCTTCAATATTGCTTGAAAGTTTACCGTCAAACAAATGTGTTAATGCATAACCGGTACCCTGAGAAGAATCAATTTCATAAAGAATACCGTTCTGTTCTCCGTATTGTGATAAATGATATTCGGAAATAAAACGCGATATTGATACAGCATCGCTGTAAGGATTATCGGAATTATATATGTAGTTCATGATATTATAACCTTTATTTTTATCATAAACAAATTTATATACTTCCTCAGCCGTTCCCGGTATCAATTGTTTATTTGCATCAACATAAGTATCATTTTCATCTTTATAACTGTAAAACTCTATAAAATAAGGGTCGCCGTTGCTGTCAAGTTTCGGTGCGGCGGCAACAATTTCTCCCTCACCGGAATTATATACTATATTCTGTGCAGTAGTAAATTCATCTATCATATTTCTGATTTCTTTATTGAAGTCATTATCATCTTCGCCGAAGAATTTACTCCAGTTAGCCATTAAATCGTATGAATCAAATTCTTCCTGATATTCAGGATTTGAAGACAACCCCAATTGACTGGATTTATATCCGAATGTCGGCATTACCTGAGGAGCCATACCTACCTTAGGGATAAGGGTCATTTCCTGAGCACCTATGAAATCGGATGATTTTATAGGTATCATGGAACCGTCTTTTATAATAACGGTAATAGACCTTGTCGCAACACTGCCGCCGACTTCCTCATCAAATTTATACAGAACAAAAACCGCACTTGTGTATTCTTTTTCTCCTTTACTGTTAATTATATATTCGAATTCGGCAATTACTCTTCCGTACGTATCCAAAATTCTGTCATAATTTCTATAGTTTGCTTCCGTGTAAGTACTTTCCGAATTACTGTAGAAAATTTTATGTTCCGTATTTAAATGGTCCAAAGTACTGGAACTCTTATTATGATCCGTAGGAGAATATGTTTTTGTACTGGACGGAGTCTGCAAAAGTTTAAGAACCTGAGAAGGCAACGTTGCCGCATTTTCTTTATCGACAACTTCCAAATTCGAATTAAGGTAATTTCCGTCTGCAGCCGTAAGGTAAACTTTATCATCTTCATACAGGTACGTCTGTCTGTCGCCTTTTTTAAATATGGCAACATTTTCCGGGTCGGTATATTCTTTGGATTTATAACCGAAAAATTCCAAAACATCAACAACCCAAGCAACACCTATCTTCTTAAAGAATGAAGCAAGTTTTGTATCCTGTTGATACGACACATCTTCCCTTAAACTCAAAACATATTCTATTTCCGCATTAATTCTGCTTTCATCATCAAGATATGTGGCTAATATTTCATCACTTTTTTCTTTCCATCCGTGAGAATATAAGTACTCCAATACCGTTTTCCATGTTTCCGCACTTGTAGTTGCAAACTGAGAATTTTCATTTATATATAAATCCTGTTTTGACAACAAACAACCGTCTTCATCCTCAAACTCTATAAACGCAGTATTCTTTGCTAAGTTGAAAACAAGTTTCCCTACGCCGGAAATAGCTACAACGTTTGAAGGAACTTGTTTTACGGAATCGTTCAAATTAAATCTCAAACCTGATTCTATGTTACCATAAACTATCGAGAAGTCTATATTTGCTTCGGAATCTATTTTTATAACAGGCGTTGAACTGTCATAATAGGCAGCCCAAGTTGTACTTAAAACTTCTCCTGTTACGGGATGAAGCTTTTCGGTTTTTGTCCATGTCAAATCTTTCAAATCATATTCGCAATAATCCGATATCCCGTCAAATATTGTTTCCAACTTATTTTTGGAATATACGAAATCACTTTCCGCCAGCAAACTTGCATAGCTCATACCTTCGGTTTTGATCATGGGGTAAGTTTTCTGGAACAGTTCTTTGGTAACTTTGTATATAGGTACTCCATTGCTGTCGGTACCTTCAACCGATGCTGAATAATTAAACGTATTTGAAAAACGTTTATCTTCCTGAGTAGGAGCATTATGCGTCAATATAAGAATACCGTTTTCTTCCGTTTCATTTTCAAAAGTAAACTTAACATTCGCATCCGAAATCCAATTGCCGTCGATATAAGATACACCCATTTCGGCAAAGTTGTTTGCCAGTTCATCTATATTTACGCCCTGTTTCTTAGCTTCACTTAAAGATTCATTTGTTTCAATGATATTTCTGTCCTGTATATAGTTATACAAATCCAATGTACTTATTACTATATCTTTCCCGTCACTACCTTTTACGACAATATTTTTAGGCATAAAAACAATCGTAGGAGAAATAATTCCTTCTCCCTCACGTACAAAGGCATCAATTTCTGCATTTTTTACACCGTAAACCATACCGTAATTTATCTGTACTTCAGAACCGTCATATGTATACTTAAACTTTTTGGTTTCGTTGTCATAAAGCAATTGGAATTTAGAATCACGTTCCAAACTCTTATCATATTTAACACTTCCTATACGATTAGTCCAATAATTTTCGCCGTTTTCTTCAACAGCATGTAAGAATGTATCGGAATATGTTTTTTTCAAATCTCCATATTTTTCAGGAGCCGAGAATGATATTGTTGCAACAGCATCCGTTTCGGTTTTCTGTATTTCATCAGTATAAACAAATAATTCTCCGGTATACGTACCCGTTGTTTTATTATATTTTATGTTTCTTAAATAAACGTTTCTTGTTTCGCCTTTATAATTAATTGTGGTTATTAAAGGAGTATATTTCTCGTCCATTATATCAAGCTTATCGTTATTAGCGTAGTAAGTATAATTCCCGATTACGTCATACAATGTTTCGCTGTTATTTGAAAGGAATACGGTTCTGAGATCTTTTAAAGTAATACCGTTTACTTCTAAAACGGATTCATTTGCTTCATTGAACAAATTCAACGATAAAACTTCTTCATCTCCTATATCATCAGTAAAACTTTCGATATAAAAATCATCTTCTACCAAACCAAACTGTTCAGAACCCAAATAAACACCCTGTTCAAAATAATTTTTAGTATAAATTTTGCCTGGGATAGAAACGGATTCACCGTTTTCGTAAGCTTGTGCTTCAAAATCATCACTGTCATCACAAACAATTTCCATTGTTTTTGTTTCGCCGTCATCGGCAAATTTTGTTAAAGTATAAGATTTATCACCGCTCTTATCTTCAGTTATTTTTATTTCTGAAACTCTCTTGTTTGTCTTGACTGAATATACTGTCTGAACATAATTTACGCTAAGACCTCCGGAAGGAAGTCTTGTTGCCGTAGCAGATATAAGTACTCTGTTCCCGCCACCGTCGGTATATTCGTAGGTATATTCTGCCGAAGCCTGATTATCTTCATCAAGTTTTATTTCTGTATTTGCTGTCTTTATAATCGATGAAGGAAGCATTTCTTCCGCAGTTTCGGTTTCTGCAGATGTTACCTCAACATCAGTTTCTGTCTGATCCTGTACGGAAGTCGACCGATCTTCGGACGTTTCTACCCGGCTATCCATATCTGTAAACGCTTTCAACATACTGTTATATGCACTTACATAATTAACATCATCCGTTTCAAACTGTTGTCTTGCTACTTCCAGATCGGTATCAAGTCTTTTTTCCATATAAGTAGAACTGCCTTCAGCACGTGCAACCGTTTTTGCTTGAGCATTATACAAATATGTTTCGGCAATTTCTTCAGGTGTGTATATATCAAATATATCAATCAAAGCACCGGTTTCATCGTAGGGATACAATTTGGCAACTATTTTTGCACCTGTTTCATCAACAAAACCGTCTTTTGTCATTTCAAAATATACGGCATTGTTTTCATCGGTTTTCATTTCTACATGATAGCCTTGTCCTAAAGATTCCAATTCTTTCTTAAAATTCGAAAATTTATTAAACAATTCATTAACATTTTTGATATTAAAATCATATACGCCATCCGAATTAAACGGATAAACATCCATGGCGATTCCATTTTTAGTAATTGTAAAGTATTGAACAAATACAGTTTCCCCGTCTATTTCTTTTTCTTCAACATTGGATTCTACTTCATATCCGGAATCAAGAAGCTTCTGCCAAGCATCAACAGTATCTCTTATACCCTCATAAGTTTCTCTCTTATTTTCAATAGAGAATGTATCTTCCGTTTTGGTATATCTGTAAACATTGATACTAACACCTTCGGGAGTTGTTATCCTATAAACGAACATCTTATAATACTTCTTGGTATTACCGACCCAATAAACCATGTTCTTATTGATATAAGAAACATCCTCTACTTTCACATTTATTCCCAAATCCTGTTTCAAACTGTCTTCTATCAAGCTTGACATATCGGATGTACTAAGCCAAAAAGCACTTTCTGCAAGTTCCGCTTTCTGTTCATCGGACAATTTGTCTCCGGAACCGGCAATAATTTCGCTTATTGCTTCAACTTCTTTAGCAGACGAAGCCTTGTCAAGTCTTTCTTTAAGAGATTTATAATATTCCTGTCTTACTTTTTCTTTCAGTTCTTCTTTCTGCTCTTCGGATAAAGAAGATTCATTTATTCTTTCCATAAATTCCGATACTTCAGAATCATCAACAAATAATAAATCTAAAGATTTTTCGTTCCAAGTCTGTTGGGTATCTTCTACATTTAAATTTATCTCTTTAAGCATATTATCAATCATTTCATCACTTAATAGTTCCGCTGCCTGTGCATCCGTTATTCCGTAAAGTTCTTTAAATTGTGTACGCACTTCATCTCTTTTTTTACTTTCTATGATTTGACCGAAAGTTACATCGGAATTGTCTTTATCGGGAGATTCTATATATGCAGTAATTCTGTTGGCAAAAGCAGCTCCATCTTCCAACCAACCGTTATCACGATTAATTTTTGCATAATTACCGTTAGCTCCAATATCAAGCATTGCCGCTTTTGTAATCACTGCGTTATATGGAACGTTTTGTCTTACATAACTACCCTGTTCCAAATCTATTGCAAAAGCTCTTTGCTCAACTAAAGGATACAGAGCTTCTTTTGAAGCTGTCGGCAACAATTCATATTTTTCACCATCAAGCGTTATCTCTAAAGAAGTAGTATATATTTCATAACCTATGCTTCTAATATCCATTCTATTTGATACTTTATTTATATTATTTCTATAAATAGACACTATTTGAGCTTGTGCAAGTTCCAAGAACGCTTTCTTGTCATCTGAAGATAAATATTCATCCTTAGCAATTTCAGACATTCTATTCTTAACACCGTCTGCCGATACAGACAAATCCAACACTCTTATATATGCACGCTTTAAAAGTTCTGTTTTGGTAGAATTATCTAAAAGTTTTGAACTTCTTATATTTGTTATAATATCATTAAGATCTCCACTGTTGAAAATTGTCTCGGCAAGGTCTATTTGTTTTATATAAGCATTTGTAAGTATTGCAGGTTTAATATCGGAAGAAATGGTATTTTCCTTCGCACCTCTTATTTTTGAAACCAACAAATCTATATCTTCATTTGTTGCGGAATTTATCAGATTCGCTAACAATTGTTCTTGTTGTTCAGATGAAAGATTCGGTAACAAATCTTCAAAAACTCTTGTATATTTGTTATTTGATGACAGAACGCTGTTTGTGGCTCTCAGTGCCCAGCTTGAAAGTGTATCCGTAGATTGTTCATCTATATTCATAATTTTTCCTACCAAAACTTTGGCAAGAGAACCGTCTAAGAAAGTGACGCCCAAAACATTATTAAGAGCTTCAATAGCGGCATTTTCTTTGGAAGCATCCGTAACTTGCGTAAAGCTTCTGCCTTCACTGTCAATATTATTGTCTATATAAGACTGAATTCTTGACGCATAATCGGAATCATTTTCAATTTCTCCCGTTTCTCTATCAATTATTCTGTTCCCTATTGCAAGCATAGCTTCCTGTGTTACTATGGCATTCCCGGTAACTTTTATTCTTACATTACTGCCTGCGGTAAAGTCCATATTTTCTATAGCTTTTTCTACATCAGCATATAATTGTTCCGCCTGTTCCGGAGTTATCTGTTCTTTAGAAAGATATTCTGCTATTTTTTTACTGACTTGTTGATAATCCTCATAATTCTTTGTTCCTGTTTCCGAAATTTCATTTAAAGAATCCACAACTTCTTCTATGGCTATTCTCTGTTCTTCGGTTACTATTCCTAAAGTTCCGGTATTCAATATACTGAACACATTATTTGAACTTTTGTTAATATTGGATTGTAATTCTTCCATACCGAACTTCAACCAAGCCGTTGCCGCAATTGATTTACCGCTATAAACTTCGAAATTCTCATTATCTCTCCTCTGTCCGTTATATTCATCGGTAGTATATTTAACATAAATATTACCATCATCAATTACAACCAATCCTGCTTTTATTGCGGACTGCAATACGGCGTTAGCTTCCGTTTCCCTGCCTGCGGAAGCAAGTGCGGCATAAACCTGCATGGTAAACTCGCCGCTGATAACTCCGGATTGTGCATCGGTAAAACCGTAAGTTCCGTTTGCTCTTGCCAAACCGCCTTCGCTTTGAGGTGTTACTAATCTGTCCAGTAATCCGTCCAAAAAGTTATCACCGAATGTTGCATCAATATCAACTCCCGGCAAATTCATATCTTTTATGGACGAAAGCATCATATATCCCCAAGTATAAGTATCTATTGCCTGGTTGGGATCATTTAAGCCTTGTTTCATTGTTCCGTTATCGGTTAAATTAACCTTGATATATTTCAAAACTTTATTTAAAGATGTGGTATCACCTTTAAGTGCATAGTACATTGCCGCATCCAACATATGTTCGGTTGAAACCCAACTGTCACTTTCCGTTCCTCTGAAACCAAGCGTCTCGTCTGTAGTCAGCTTAACATCTTCCAAATATTTATCTGCTTCAGTTGTTATTGTATCAACTGCGGATTTACCGTTAATTTCAACATCTATTCCTGCCTGTTTGCAATAAAGTGCAAATATTCCCGCCCATAAAACTTCACCTGTTTTTTTATAATCTTCGGATGTAGAAAGTTGCAAATTATTTCCTACCATAGTTCTCAGTATTGCTTCTGCAGAAGTATTGTCTTTATTGAATATTGCAGAAATTCCGGCAATGGCATTATCGTACAACTGAATAAAATCTTCATTCTGAGAATCTTTGAAAGAATAGAACGGATACAGATCCGTAGTTCCTTCACCGGTTGCAATGCTTTCAATATCATCGGTAACGGCAAAATCCGATACGGAAGCTGCCAAGCCGCCTACGCCTAAATTCTGATATATCTTTTTAACTTCAGCTATGTTAACGGTTACTTCGCTTATTACATTTTTGTTTTCATCATACATTCTCTTCGTATATACCTGTTTTGAAGCATCGGAGCAAACAATTTCCGTATTTAAAACTCCGTCTTTATAATTTTGAATCGTATAACTCGTAATTGCATTTCCTGATAAATCGGAATTGATTGTTATCTGAGATACAATATTACCATTAGCATCGACTTGTGTTTTTGTATATGTACAAGAAATAACTCCGTTTTCTTTTCTTTCTGCCACTGCATGCACATTGTCCGAATCATACTCCGATTTAGGCTTATCCGCCATAACTTCTTCGGTTGCTGCCGTAAATATAGGGAATGTTACTAAAGGAGTATCTGCTACGGCATTATATATTGCAAATACGATTGCCGCAACAGGAACAACTATAAGAAATGTAGGAATTGCCGTAACCGCTATAACAACAGCTAAAGCAACTGCAACTATACCAATCACTACGGAAGTGATTGTTCCTATATTGTTATTCCAGAAATTTTGGAAACCTGACAATTCTTTGGTAACAGTCTGCGGTTCCTTAGTATTTATGTCTCTATTTAACCAATCAATTGCGTTTTTATATTGACTTGAATTTATCTCACCTTCATATGTATCTGCGGCATCGGATAAAACGGAATCAAAAACTTTAAGCCCAAACTGATATTTATATGCATAAGTTTCACCTTCCCGTAAAATATCGGAAGCTCTGAATCTTATTCCTGAAACAGGAGACTCTTCATCTTCCGTTCCCCAGAATTCCTGACCATAATCTGAGGGAGTACTCCAAGTCCAACCGTATTTAGCGGGGTCTCCGCCATTTAATAAATACTGGAAGTACTTATTAAATTCATCAATATCAAAAGTATATTTACCATTTTTATCAAACGGCCATACTGTCACAGCACGCCCGTCTTTAGTTACGGTGAACGATCCGTCATCATTTTGTGTTACTTTATATCCGGCGTTCAACAACGAATTGTATGCTTTAAATAAGTTGTCTACATTCTCCTGGTTGAACTGATATGCTCCATCTTCACTGAACGGATATATCTTTAATTCTTTTCCGTCTTTGGTGGTTACGGTGAACGATCCGTCTTTATTTTGTGTTACTTTATATCCGGCTTTCAACAACGAATTGTATGCTTTAAATAAGTTGTCTACATTCTCCTGGTTGAACT
>CALGGE010000038.1 GCA_937916125.1 uncultured Elusimicrobia bacterium
ACAGTATTTCCCGCCGGTAGAAGCTGGATTAAGAGAATGTATGGAACGCGGTGTCTTAGCAGGCTACAAGGTAGTTGGCGTTAAGGCTACACTGTATGATGGAAGCTACCATCCAGTAGACTCTAAGGAAATCGCCTTCAAGGCAGCTGCCAGAAAAGCTTACAAAGCCGGTATGCCGAAAGCGAACCCGGTATTGTTAGAGCCGATTGGAAAAGCGGAAATCTTCATTCCAGAAGACTACACAGGTACCATTTACGGCGATATCACCAAGCGCCGTGGCCTGATCTTAGGTATGGATGCGACAGATGACGGATTACAGAAAATTGAAGCGGAAGTACCGATGAGTGAAATGCTGAAGTATGCGACAGAGCTGAGAAGCATGACGCAGGGCAGAGGCAGCTATACATTAGAGTTTGACCGTTATCAGCCAGCTCCGGAAGAAGTATCCCGCAAGGTGATTGCTGAAGCCGCGAAAGATATGGTCGACGAAGACGACGACTAATCTGCTTAAAACACAAAACACAGGAGGTCTGCAAAGTCAGATCTCCTTTTTTTGCTTCATTGCTGTATTGTGAAAAGTGATATATAATTAGTCTGCAGGCAGGAAGCCGGCAATCCACGCTGAAGCGTTTGTATTGAAAAGACTAGAAATGCCATGAAGGTATGTTTGTTATCCATGAAGGGAACAGATATACCTTTTATCTGTTTTAAGGAGGAAAATATGAAATACGTATGTAAAGTTTGCGGATGGGTATCCGAAGACGGTTCAAAACCGGAAAAATGCCCTATATGCGGTGCAACGGAATTCAGTGAAGTTACCGAAGGCGAAAAAGTTTACGCTACGGAACATCATGTAGGCGACGGGAAAGTAGAAGACAAAGAAATTATGGAAGGCTTAAGAGCCAACTTTGTCGGAGAATGTTCCGAAGTAGGTATGTATTTGGCTATGGCAAGAGTAGCCGAAAGAGAAGGATATCCCGAAATATCCGAAGCATACAAAAGATATGCTTATGAAGAGGCTGAACATGCAGCCAAATTTGCCGAACTTTTAGGTGAAGTTGTTACCGATTCCACAAAGAAGAATTTGGAACTCAGAGCAGGTGCGGAACACGGTGCATGTGAAGGAAAACTTATGCTTGCAAAAAGAGCAAAAGAACTCGGATATGACGCAATTCACGATACCGTTCATGAAATGGCAAAAGATGAAGCCAGACACGGGAAAGGTTTTGACGGACTTTTAAAGAGATATTTTAACAAATAACGAAACGGCAACATACAATGTACAATAACATTCGCTTTGCGAATTGTTATTGTACATTGTTGTTTTTTACCATTCGTTGGTATGTATTTTATTCGGATTAAATTTCTGTTTTGCATTCTGCTTTTCCGCAGGATAACCGACGGGAATAATACTTAACGGAACTATATTTTTGGGAAGTTTGAAAATTTTTTGTATTTCCGAAATATTTTCCTGTTTAGGGTAGCACATACACCATACGGCTCCCAAATCCAAAGCCTGTGCGGCAAGCAAAATATTTTCCGTTACGGCACAACAATCCTGCATCCACAGTTTATCGCTTACTTTTGTATCTCCGCAAACAATAAAAGTTACTTGAGAGTCTTTACTGTATCGGGCATTAGGCGTTGCATTGGAAATTGCATTAAGTTTTTCCTTATCGTTAACAACGATAATTTCCCACGGCTGTCTGTTCATTCCGCTGGGGGCTGCCATTGCGGCCTTTAAAATGGTATCAATTTTATCCTGTTCGACTTTTTTGTCGGAATACTGCCTTACACTTACTCTTTCCAACATATTGTCAATTACAATTGTGCTTTTTTTATCCGCATAACAGGATATTGCACACACCATCAATGCAACAAGAACATAAAGAACGTTTTTCATTTTTTCCCTCCGTTTTTTAAAATATATTTTATTTAAAAAGTTTTTTGGCTTCTTTGATTATATTTATGATATGCTTTTTCTGTTTATCGTTTAGATCTGAAATTAAATGCTGTATTTGATTGGCTAAATCATCTTTCTTGTTTGTAGATTTACTCTTCTCATCAAAATCTGCGTTTATTAATTCGTCTAAAGAGATGTTCAATGTCTTGGATAATTTTATAAGCGTTTCAAAACTCGGCACGCCTATACCTCTTTCAATACGGCTCATAAACTCAGTCCCGATATCTATCTTTTCGGAAAATTCTTCCTGAGTATATCCCAGTTTTTGCCTTTCTTCTTTGACTTTTTTCCCAAAAACAAAAAGAATAGCATTTTTCTTTTTCATAGC
The DNA here is from genome assembly GCA_937916125.1 of uncultured Elusimicrobia bacterium. Taxonomy (GTDB): domain Bacteria; phylum Elusimicrobiota; class Endomicrobiia; order Endomicrobiales; family Endomicrobiaceae; genus Ruminimicrobiellum. Next base: position 2,292 of record CALGGE010000038.1, read on the forward strand.
TTTTTCTCCTAAATGTAATTATTAGATTTTCTCATTTTTTGAAAGAAACTATAACACCTTAAAAATACGATTTCAACTTCGTATTTTTAGGTTGACAAAATAATTTTTTTCAGCTATAATTATAGAAAAGAGATTTTAAAAATTGCCAAAGGCAATTTTTGTTGTTGAAAAGTTGAATAGTTGAAAAGTTGAAAACGGCAATAAACTAAAAAAAGGAGAAGAATTATGAAAAGAAAATTAAAAGGTTTTACCTTAGCAGAGTTGGTAATAACGATTGCTATCGTAATTATTTTGTCAGTTGTTTCTATCCCTATTTATAGAGGATACATAGATAAAGCAAAATTAAGTGAGGGTTATGCTTTACTGGGAACTATTCTATCGGCACAAAAAGCATATTACTCCGAGTATGGAAATTTCTTAGATGATATACAAAGCAGTTTTGGCGGAGGACATTTTAGTAATTTTGAAGAAGTTTTAGGAATTGATGCTCGAGGCAATCAATATTTTACAAGATTTTGGTTTGACGTTTCAAATAATGTATCTGCCGACATTAAGTTCGATGCTTATGTTTTATTACCACAAGCTTTAAGAAAAAATCCGTCTAAACCGCTTCTTTTATTGCATTATGAAATAACTTCCGGTTCTAAATATACTGAAGTGGCTAATAATGGTTGGGATACGTAAAAAATAAAGTTAAAAAAAGCTTAGACATAAAAACTTGAAATAAAAACATAAAACAAATATTCCGAAGTTTGTCACTTTTAGGGGCAAACTTCGGATAAAATGCGGGTTAATTAAAGCCTAAAAGTTCGCTGACGGTTACAAATTCGTAGCCGACAAAACGTAACAGTTCTATAAGTTGGGGCAACATTTCTATAAGAAGTCCGTTACTTGAAAGATCGTGCATAAGGAAAATTGCACCCGGCTCGGCATGTTCCAAATATGCTCCGAGCAAATATTCATATGACGGAAAATGATTCCAGTCCGTGCCGAAGCTCCAATTAATTACCTTATAGCCGTTTTCACGTGCAACATCAAGTGCAGGCGGACGCATATACCCGTGCGGAAAACGCACAAGTTTTGGTTTTTGTCCGATATTTTTTTCTATGAGCTTTTGAGTTTTTAAAAGATCTTCCGAAATTTTATTTTTTAAAATTTTATAATCTTCCGAAGTCGAATATTTATATTTATAAAAATTTACATGTCCGTATGTATGACTGCCGATTTCATGTCCGTCTTCGGCAATATCTTTAAGCAAATAAGGTCTGCTTTCTATAGATGAACCTAACAGAAAAAAAGTTGCCTTTACCTTTTTTTCTCTTAATATTGCCAAAACATTTTCGGTATTTTTCCCCGGTCCGTCGTCAAATGTTAAAGCTATTTCCTTTTTGTTTTTTTTACCGTTGGCAAAAAAAATATTTTCGGCAAAAACATTTACCGAAATAAAATTAATTATAAAAAACAACAATAATATTTTTATAACAATCTTCATTTATTTAAAAAATCGTGCCAATAAAGAAAGTGCTCCGGCATTAAGAACCTGCATCCAAAGGTTATCATTTAACGGCCAAGGTATCGTCTCTATAAAAGCGGCAGTTGCAGCCCCTGATAAAGAAAAACAAAATACTTCTCCGAACCCTGCAACGCCCGCAGTTCCAAATAAAATTAAACCTATAATGAAGCATACGGTAAAACAGGCGATAGTACCTTCCCAAGATTTACCGGCATAAATTTTATGTTTGCCGTAAGCCTTACCGAAAAGTGCCGCACAAGCGTCCCCGAATGCAAGATAAAGAAAACTTGCCAACACGAAAAGATTCTTTCAGCAACGTATTCAGGCATAGGTGCGTGCAAAACTGCGGTCGTGGCAACTTATATTCCCGAAAAAGATGATTTTGTGCCACACGAAAAGCATGGTATACTCGAACTCTTATCGCTTACGGGAAATATTTCCGCCGATGAGCATGGGGAGATTTTCGAGCATACGCACGCAGTTTTTTCATTTCTTGAGGGCGAAGAAGTTTCGCTTTTCGGAGGTCATCTCAAAAAAGCTGTCGTTCTCTACACGGCAGAAATTTGTATCCGCCCTGCAAGTTTTGTTATCGGTCGAAAGATTGACAGCGCAACAGGAATTACCGTGTGGGACTTGCAAAAGCCACTATAACAGCGTCTTTTGCCTCTCTCGATG
>CALGGE010000039.1 GCA_937916125.1 uncultured Elusimicrobia bacterium
AACGACAAAGACAACGAACGGCAACAACAATGTATAATGTATAATGTACAATGTACAATGAACGACAAAGACAACGAACGGCAACAACAATGTATAATGTATAATGTACAATGTATAATGAACGACAAAACGACAAACGGCAACGGCAATGTATAATGTACAATGTACAATGTATAATGAACGACGACGACCAACTGCAACGACAAAAACTACTCAAACTTTTTCACTTAAATTATATTTCTCTCAAGAACTTGGCGGAGTCTTCGGGAATAGTCGGGTTGACATACATCCCCGAAATCAAATCAAATCCGCTATACTTTGTCAATCTCGGCACTATTTCCAAATGCCAATGATAATAATCCATTTTGTTTTCTTTTAAAGGATAAGAATGCAACATCAACGTATAAGATAACGTTCTGCCGAGAGCTTTATGAAGTTTTCTTATAACACCGATTGTTATCTCTGCAAAAGCTCCTATCTTATCTCTGTCGTTTAATATTCTGTAATCAAACGTATGCTCTTTCGGAAATACCCACGTTTCAAAAGGGAACCTTGACGCAAAAGGAATAAACGAAATAAAACTTTCGTTTTCCATAACAATTCTCTTCTTGGACGATATTTCCTGATCAATTATATCGCAAAACAAACATCTTTCTTTATAGTCATAATATTTCCTTGCGGTATCAATTTCGGTTTTAACGGCTTTAGGCACGATGGGAAGCGCCACCAGCTGAAAATGAGGATGAATAACGGTTTCGCCGTCGAAAGGTCCGTGATTTCTGTAAGCCAAAATATATTCAAGCCTTATATCATTTTTTAAATCGTTAATTCTGTCCTGCAATGCCAAAGTATCTGTTATAAAATTCTTTCTGTCGTTATACATAGTAACATAGTCGTGTTCCTGAGATTCTATAAAAATTTCGTGAGCACCGACACCTCTCATTTTATCGTAGAGTCCTTCGGCTTTTCTGATAATATTCCCCTCTATGGTAAGAATAGGTTTATTGTTCGGTATTACTTTTATATGCCAGTTTTTACTGTCGGCGGAAATTCTGTTACCGTCTTTATCATAGCATGCTATGGGTCTCGGGATCAGTTTTTCGTTACCGACACAAAAAGGACATATACCAACAGTCTCGGTTTGAGCCTGCCGGCGAGGAATATCAAACTGAAAATCTCTTGTGTCGTTTATTATTACCCAACGTGCGGAAATAGGATCTTTTCTTAATTCTATCATAAAAATTACTCCATGAGTTTTTCTAAGAGGCGTTTGGCTTCGGCTTTGTTCGGATCATACTGCAAAGATTTTCTGATAAGAACTTCCGCCTTATCCGTATAACCTGCAGAGAATTGCTGCAACGCCTGCTCATAATATTTCTGAGAAAGAGCTGTTCTTAACCTTTCATAATCCTTTTTCGCCTGCTCGTTCTTATCGTAGTAATCTACTGTTTCTTTATACAAATTGTAAGCACCTTCCCAATCTCCTTTGGACTCAAGTGCTTTTGCCTCGTTATAAATCTGTCTTGATATTGCAAGCTTTGATTTATCAAGATAACTGTTCGCCTGCTCGTTGTAGTTAAAATATTTGTTCTTATCCGCCAAAATTTTCAATTCTTCAAATGTTACTATTGCACCCTCGTAATCTTTCAAAGTAAACTGTTCCAAACCTTTATTATAAACGACTTTCATCTGCTCGGCAACCTGCTTGTTGGTAACAAGCCCTTCTTCCTGTTGTTCGTCCTGTTCGTCAGTTCCTTTCAAAATTCTCACCTGTTCAGTGCATTCGTCGATAAAATCTTTGATATCTTCTCTGGACGGATCGGAAATGTATGCCGTATTGAAATAAGAAAGAGCCTTTTCATAATTCTGTTTTTCGTATTCCGCCAAACCTTGTTTAAAAATGTTGTTTGCCTGAACGGAATTAACCTTATTGACTTTTATCTGAATTAATTCCAAATATCGATCGGCACCGGCATTTTCGGGATCTATTTCTTTAACTTTAAGGAACTCATCCTTAGCAAAAACAAATTCTCCGTTATCGTAATGTTTCATGGCTTTAAGCCAATGTTCGGTTATTTCTTTCTGATGATTTTTTCTGTTGATATAAACTTCCTGCTCGTGGATCTTTGCTTTTACTTCTTTAAGTCCGTTTTGTGCATGAGCATTGGTTTCGTCAAAATCAAGAGCTTTTCTGTAATTTTTTTCCGCCTTAACCAAATTGTTTCTTAACATCGCGGCATCGCCTCTGGCATTGTATTTTTCAACTTTGCCCGAAATATCTATATCGGACTGTTCCAAATCATCCGATAAAAGAGAAAGATATTTTTTTGCTTCAACGTTGTCGGGATAAACCGCCAAAATATCTTCGAACTCTTTTCTTGCGGCAATGTAATCCTTTTTCGTGTAATAGTTTTTGGCTTTATTCAGATAATAGCCCGTGTAATGGTCATAGGCTTTGCCAGAATCGGGAATTTTACCGAAATATATTCCTATGGAAAAAACATGCTGGTCGTCGTCGCTGTCCAAAATATCGGAAAATGCATAAGAAATATTTACTCTGTCAAATTCCAGCCCGAATCCCGCAGTAACACCTTTATTAAATTCGTCTCTGTAATCTCTCCAGCCGAGCCTTACGGAGAAAGGATAAAACGGTTTGGCTTCCAAACCGCAAGCGTAAGCCATCTCCAAGTTATCAAAAAACTTTATCATATCGGCAGATAAAGAAACATTGTAAGGTTCATAAACAAGATATCTTGCCGCAACGGTAAAATTCTGAGCCTGTTTCTGCGTATAAGATTTGCCCAAATAATCAAAATAACCGAAGTCCAAATCATTACCGATATTTTTTATCGCTATTGCTCCGGTCAAATTCCTGTCGATAAAAGACAGGTTGTATATTGCTCCCAAATCAAAACCGTACAATGTCATTGAATTGTCGTTCTGAAGAGAAATGTTATAAAATTTCAACGTGGCACCTATACCGCCTTTTTCGGTAAACATCGGGTCGGTTTCAACCAAAGGATATACATAGTTCAATGCACCGGCAACGTACGATTTGTAATCGTAATATTCCGACTTATCGTTGAAATCCATACCCGAAACATACACGGTAAAATTGCCGGCTTTTTCGGTAGGAATAACAACGCCCGCAGCCGCACCGTGATTGTTGTCAAAAAACGATATATAAGACAACTGAAGTTCTTTGGAAAAGTTTGTATAATTTGACGCCGGATTAACAAAAAAGCCGAACACCGACGGTGAAAGCGACAAAATACTTGCACCCATCGCCTGAGAGTACGGATCGGGATTAAGTACATGTATTATATCATCCGTAGCTGCATAAAGCGGCTGACACACTAATAACGATACAAGAAGAAAATGAAAAATTTTATTTTTTAAATTCATTCAATAAATTCTTTATCCTTTTTAAAGTATCTTCCATATTAACGGGCTTAAATATACAATCGTCCGCACCTTTATTAAACGCTTCATCAACGGTAGCTGCCGTATCGGAAGTATCCGCCGTTATCAACATTACCGGTATGGAAGAAATTCTTTCGTCTTTCTTTATTTCTTCTACTATTTCAAAGCCGGTCTTATCCGGAAGATAAATATCCAATATTATCAGGTCCGGCATTACGGTAAAGATTTTCTCAAAACCGTCTTTAGCATTTATTTCGGTATAGACCTCGTATCCGGTCTCCTGCAAATTAGTACCGAATATCTCTAAAAAAGATTCGTTGTCGTCAATAACTAAAATTTTGTTCTGTGCCATTATATTTATCCCCTTTTACATATTTTCAAAATATTTTTCCGGAACCATTATTATAACTCTGTCAGAAAGGGTTTTGCCCGTCTCAAAAGTCATACTTACGGCATCGATAAGTTTAAAATTATCGTTCAAAATTTTATAACCCGCCAGTCTGAGCGACACATCGTATTTCCCGACGGGAAGCCTAATTTCCAACGGTTTATATTCGGACAAGCCTATAAATTTACTCTGCTCGTCAACGGATATTTTAACACCTACGTTTGCCAACGGTTCCGTAAACGTATCGACATTTTTTATGACATCCTGCAACATTTGCATTTTAAAAACTTTTTCTTTAGTGCCTGCAATTTCTCTCAGTTTATCTTCGTTTATGGCTCGCACATCAAGCAGAATACCGGAAATATTCCCCGTAAGTTCAACTATATCTTTGGTATTTCTTTTGCTGATAAACGAATACGTAAACGCACCCAATATACACGCTATAACCAAAACTATTGCAATAAACAAAGGACTTTTTAATATATTTTTCTTCGTCGCTATTTTCGGTATCGGCACGGTAAAATTCTTCGAATATTTATGTATAAGAGAATCTTCTCTTACCGAAGAATGCGTTTGTTCCTCGTCAAAAATTATTATATCTTTCTGTTGAACGGACTTATATTCTTCGCCAAGTTCCGTTATTTCTTTGGTACATACGGAAATAACCGTAGTATTATCTCTTCCGCCGGAATTATTGGCTGCCAAAATAAGTTCGGAAGAAATATCTTCGACGTTAGGCTTATGTAAATTTACGATATCGTTTATCGTAAAATCGGACAATTCTCCGTTCAATCCGTCGGTACACAAAATATATATGTCGCCGGGACGAATAAATTCCGACTTATAGTCCACCTTAACGGTTTCCATCGTCCCCAAAGCTCTCGTTATCATACTTTGGAACTCGGCAACTTTTGAATCTTCCACGGTCATTTTACCGCTGTCTATCAATTCTCTTATTTTTGTGTGATCCTGAGAAAGCTGCTGAATTTTGCCGTTTCTTATTCTGTATATTCTGCTGTCGCCGACATTATAAATATGAACCAAATTTTTAGCTTCTTCTATCCATATTGCCGTGCAGGTCGTACCCATACCGGAAAGTTTCGGATATTTTTTGGTCATATTATACAATGCTCTGTTGGCGGTTTTTATAAGCGTTATCGGACGCAAAACGGCTTCGTCGTATTTTGCATATTCGTCGCCCAAAATACTTATGCTGTCTTTCTTTGTAATTTTATCAAACAACGTCAATATTACATCCGTCGCGTACTTGCTGGCAAAATCACCGCATGCACCGCCCCCCATACCGTCGCAAACAAAGAAGAAATTATCTTCCTGCCTTACGCCGAAAAAATCCTGATTTTCCGTTCTTATAACACCCGTGCTGGTTTTTGCCGAATTCAATATTATCATAAATAAATAACCTTTACTCTTTTTTGAGCTTTTTTCAAAGATTTTCTTATTTTAATAAACAAGAAGAAAAATAAAACAAATATACCGGCACCCATTTTTCCCATACATTTTGTTTTCAATTTATGTTGTGAGAAAGAAGATGTATGTTCGGCATTTGCCAAAAACATCGGCCATATTTTTAAATTTTTAATTGTTTTAACGTTGGTATTAATAACCTGTATCGAGTCCTGAATATTCGTGTAAAGAAGCTCTACCAGTCCGTCACCGTTAATATCAGCAATCAACGGAGAAGACGTAATAGCCAAATTGCTTGCCTTTACGTAAGCCATAATTTCTATTTCTTTTCTCTTGACACTGCTCTTGGCAATTATTATTTTACCGTCTTCCGTACCGAATACGAGTTCGGGAATACCGTCTTTATCAAAATCATATACCGAAGGAGAAGAGATTATTCTTCTTGCTTCGGGTATCGCCATTTTCCACATCAATTCACCGGAAGGATAAGACGTATCACCTTTCAACAACTGAACCGACCCGTTAGCGGAAACGACGGCAACATCATTTTTCCCGTCGCCGTTAAAATCCGCCACTACGGGGCATGAATTGAACTTTAAATTTGAAGGCGGTACCGGTTCGACAAAATATGTCCATTTTACGGAAAAATTGGAAGTGTCGATTGCCGAAATATACTGCGGAACATTCGACTGAACAATAACGTCATCTATACCGTCTCCGGTAATATCGCCCAATGCCGGAGCACCTGCAACAAGATGGGCTTTACCGGTAGCATCGAAAAGATTAACGGTTTTTTTGGTTCTTGATTTTCCGTCGATAAAATATACTTTGCTGTCATAGTTTGCTATAACGACAAAAGGCGAAAAATCTTTTCTGGATAAAATTACCGGACTTGCATAAACAGGTCCGTCTATAAACTCGGTATATTTGGAATAGCTGCTGTCGAAACCCGGTGCATACAGGAAATGAACCGCACCGTCTTCGGAAACAACAACAATATCAAGTTTGTTATCGTCGTTAAGATCGCAAACCACAGGCGTAGTATCAATAATTCCGCCAAGCACTTCTCTTCTTATAATATTACCGGTTTGTCCGTCTATAACATAAATTAACGAGAAGTCCGCAACGGCAACTATATCGGTATATCCGTCGTTATTTATATCTGCACCGACGAGCGACACTACACCGTTATTCGATATTTCAACCGGTTTCCACATTATTTCCCCGCCGGAACCGCTCCATGCATACAAAAAGCCCGCATTACTGAGCATAGCGACATCATTTTTACCGTCGTTATCGAAATCCGCAATCAACGGCGTGGAAGTAATATCGTATTCCGAAGTATCAGCTTTCATGGGGATATCTTTGTTCCAGTCAATATTTAAAGACAGGTTTACTTTCGCGGGTGAACTGCTGAGCATAGAATAAGAAGAATAACCCTCATATATAAAGTATGCCGAAAAAACCAATACCAAAAGCGTTATGAACAAATTAATAAATTTAAACAAACTTAAAATAAAAATTTTCTGTTTTGACGGAAGAGAATAATCCTGAGAAAAATAGTCAACTACTCTGAATATCGTTCTTCCTATGGAAATTTCGTCTTTCAAAGAAAGCCTTGTACTGTTAAGCTGTCCGAGCTTAACACCGTTTACGGCTATACCGCCGGTACTTCCTATATCGGTAATGGTATATTTACCCTGTATACCGCTTATTTTTGCATGACCTTTCGATACGGTCATATCGCCCAAAAGAACTATATCGTTTTCTATTCCTCTGGGAGAAAGATTCTCTCTTCCGACGAACGTATCTCCGTCGGCTTTCAAAAAATATTTCTTCCCGTAGAATTTACCGTAAACACCGATAAGATAATATTGCGGAATTACGTCTTCGTCTTTGTTTAAAGCATCGTCCAAGAACAGTATTTTATGACTACCTATATAAATTTCGTCGCCGAAATTTAAAGTAGCTTCCGTTATCGAATGGGAATTAATCTGTGTTCCCATCATGGTATTTTGATCTTTTAAAATATACTGATTGTTTTCGTATATAATAGTACAATGTCTTTCGGAAACATTCTTGTCACGGACAACTACATCGTTGCCTCTTCTGCTGCCTATAAAAATTTTTGTTTTATTTTTCTTTACAAAATATTCGGCAAGAATCTCTTCCTTTTTCTTTACTAATAATCTTGGCATCTGCGTACTCCCGCTATATTCTTAAAAAATTGTATTCCGTTTATTTCGTTCCGTACTATCTTGCTACAAAAAGTACCGCAACCAAACTTAACCCCAAACTGATTTTAGCCACCGTACCGGATTTACCCGAACTGCCGGAATCGGAACTGTCCGACGAACCTGAAACCGCTTTTGCCGTGGTTTTTTCCGAACGTTCAAGACCGGCAAGCCTTTTCTCTATTCTCTTAATATCGGCAGTGTTCTTATCGGAATAACTTGAAGATTTGTTTTCCGACCTTATATCGTCAACGGACTGTCTTATCGAGTTTATTTTGGCATTTATGGCATTCATTTGTTTAGCACTTAAGCCCGAATCCGATGAAGATTTGACCGAAGCAAACGACTGCTGATCTTTTTCTATATCGTCAAGTTTTTTATTTATTGCAACATAATTTTTGTTCATTTGTGCAACGGACTTTCTGAGGCTGTTAAAATCTTCCTGAGACGGTCCGCTGTATATTGAAGCATCTGCCGCTTTGGAATTTTTGGCAAAATTCTGTTCCATGGCGGAAACTTTCTTGTTTATGGCGTCCATTTCTTTCTGAAAATCTTTCTTCAAAACATTTATTGCTTTGCTGTCTTCGGCGGAAGCCGCCGCAAGTGCGACATTTACATTATTATTTGACATTTCCGCAGATTTCTTAACGGAAGCAAAAGACATTTCCATATCGCTGAACTTTTTATTCAAATCGGTCATATTTTTCTGTAATTTCGTCAGTTCCGTTTGAGAAAGTTTGGTATCCGAAGACGAAGTTTTATTTAAAGCAAGCGTAGCCTGTTGCTGATTTCTTTCCACTGTATTTATCTTACTGCTTAAAGCATCTATATTTTTCTGTAATTCGTTCAATGTTTCTTTGGAAACATCCGACAAACTCTTGTTCGCCGCAAGCGTAGTCTGTGTCATTTGCTGTTGCTTTTCCATATTGGTAAGCTTTTGAGTCAATGTCGTAATATTTTTTTGCATATCGGACAATGTTTTTTTGGATACGGCGTCGGCACTTTCTTTTTTGTTTGCGGAAGCCGTAGCCGCCAACGTTATATTCTGCTGACCTTTTTCCAATTCGCCGATTTTCTTATCCATATCGAATACCATATTTTTAATGGATGCTATTTCTTCGTTGCTCGGCATTTTCTCCGAAGGCTTCGAACTGCCGGATTTTTTTGCCGAGGCAATGGACATTTCCATACTGCTTACTTTTTTATTTAAATCAGCTAAATTTTTCTGTAAGCCGGCAACTGCAGTCTGCGACGTATTTGCCGTAGATTCCGAAGAAGTTTTTACGGAAGCTACAGACGTTTCAACGTTAGCCATCTTCCTGCTAAGCTCATCGAGGTTTTTCTGTAAATCCGCCAACGCCGCCTTTGATACATTTGCATCCGACGACGACAATTTACTTACGGCTGCCGCATTCTGTTGTTCTTTTTCAATTAAATTCAGTTTATTTCCGAGTGCCGTAATATTACTGCGTAAACTTTCTATTTCCGTTTTGGATTCTTCCGACGAAGTTTTATTTAACGCAAGCGTAGTCTGCGTATTCTGTTGGGATTTTTCCATACTTTCCATCTTTACCGTTAAATCAGCGATATTTTTACGCAAATCGGCAACCGCAGTCTGCGACACGCCCGCAGACGAATCCGATGAAGATTTGACCGAAGCAAGAGAAGTTTCCATATTGCCGAGCTTTTTATTCAATTCATCGAAATCTTTTTGAAGATCCGCAAGAGCAGTTTGCGACGTTGCCGACGACATTCTGCTTGTTTCCATATCGGATTCCCGGTCTTTCCTCAAATCTTCAAGTTTCTTATCTATTGCGGCATAGTTTTGATTTATCTGAATTACCGTATTTTTAAGATTGTTAAAATCATCTTTATCCACGGAAGCGGCCATAACATTTGCATTTACGCCGGCTCCCGCCGACGCAGAAGCACTTTCTTTAACATCTTCTATTTTTCTTTCCAGAGCTTTAAACACTTTTGAATCCGCCAAAGTATTATCAAGTATTACCGGCATATTTGTTTCAAGGTCGCCCATAATCGACACAAAGTCCGCAGACTCGCCACCGGCTTTAGCCGTAGCCGTGCCTGCACCGTCTTTTAACTTCTTTTCCAAAGCAGCTATTTTGGCATTAAGTGCATCGTATTCTTTTTTTGAAACTACGCCTTCCGACGATGCCGATGTCCTTCCCGAAGCAGCCATTTTATCATATTCATAAAGAGCCTGCAACAAAGCACCTCTGGTTATCTGTTCGTCAGCTACAAAAACCGTATCTCCGTACTTATTTATGAAACGAGGCATTTTTTTGCTGAGTTCATTAATTACTTCCTGCAAAACAGGATCACCGACATCTTTCTTATCGGCAAAAGCAACAACACCCGAAGCATTTATTAACATAAAGCTTGAAACAATAATACTTAAAAATTTTTTATTCATAATTTACCTCAGCATTAAAAATAGAAATCAAGTGCAAATTTTGTGGTTTCTTCAAATATATTCCCGCTGCATACTGCTATATCAAGCTGGAAATAATAATCGGTTATATTAAACTCAAAACCTAAACCGAAATTACAAGATGCCGTTTCATTATAGTCCGAAGCAATGCCGTACCTGTTTTCAATTGCATACTCCGAAACACCCAAACGTAAATATATTCCGTTTAATCCGAATGACCCCAGCTCGACGACATCGGTTACACCGAGTTCGGCACCGAGGTTCATAACAAGAGGTTCATCCTGTCTCTGTATGATATCAGCCGCACCAAGCACCTGAAACTTTTTGCCGAGATCAAACATATTGGAAACACCCATTTTCGTCGTCATAGGGGCATAATCTTCGCCCATTTTAACACCTTTTTGAAAGACCAAACCTAAACTTAAAGTACCTATGGTGTATATCGCACCGCCGTCTATATCAAGCCCGGAATCCGATACGCCTATGGCGGAAAAACTGTAAGTAATATACTTTAAAGATGCACCCAAATATAAAGCATTGTCGTCATTTTGCCACAACGGTAAGCCCGCCGATAAATAATATGCATTATCGGTGTGGCTCATAGTACCTCTGTAGATACTGCTTTCACCGGTACGATACGTATGCTGAATATTACTCATCGTCGATGAAATATAGCCGAAGCCCAGTACCGTATCACCCAAATATTCCGTAAACTTTTTGGCGGGGACGGATACCGCAAAGAACTGATGTGACGGAACAACATCTTTCAAGCCGGGATACTTATCGGATGCACCCGTCGAACCCATAGCATATACCGAATAGAAATCACTTATCTTCGACAAACCTGCGGGGTTCCAATATATTGCGGAAGTATCGTCCGCAACGGATATAAAAGCTCCGCCCATACCAATGGCTTTTGTTCCAACGCTTTTCTTTAAAAAAGCGGCGGCATCCGTACCCGCAAAAGCAAACTGTACGGACATTAAACAAATTACCGAAGATAATAATATATTTTTTATTTTCATAATATTAATTTACCAGAGCAAACGCCGTGTATCTTCTGTTTTCTCCGTTGGAACCTTTTGCTATAACTTCACAGATGTAAGGTCCCGTAGCAAGAGAATCACCGGCATAGTTCCTGCCGTCCCACTCGTCTTCATTAACTCCCGCATTGCGGGACTGACTCTGTATAACTTTCGCCACAAACTTACCTGCCTTGTCGTAAATCTTTATGGTTACACTTGAATCTTTGGCAAGCAAATATCTTATCTTAATTCTTTCTTTCTTCGGATTAAACGGCGAAGGATACGTCAATACATCCGCCACACCGCCACCCAATGCTTTGAACGTTACGGAATCCGAACCTATTACGGAATCCTCGCCGACTTTTGTCGTGATAACAAGAGTATATACTTTATTATCTTTCAACGTTGTCGGTAAAGATTTACCTTTGGCTTGGTTGTATATCTTTATAAAGTCGGAGTGAGTATAAGAAATTTTACCCGTATCCGTATTATACATTTTATATACCGAATTCGTTTCAGGATAAAGATCAACACTGTAAATCTCCGTTCCCGAAGAAGACGTTCCCTCGTACAGAGCAACCGTTGCCGTAGTCAAATTAATAGAGTATTCTTTAGTTTCTATAAGAGGATCCGTAATAGCAAAAATTTCCCCGTTAACATACAACTTTTCAGGCGAGGTAATCTCTATGGTTTCTGACAAAGATTCCGCAATATTAACCGTATAATCATCAGACCACCTCTTGGTAGTATCGTCTTCCAACATGGCATAAACTCTGAAATAATTTTTAACTTTTCCCTCAGTAAACGATATCGTAGGAGAAAACGTAACCGTCGTACCCGGCGTAAAGCCCGTCCAAACATGTTCGGGACTTTTTTCGTAGTCCGACCAATCGGCATTTTCGCCCTGCCATATTCTGTATTTTATCTTTACTATATTTGAACTTGCCGTTGTTTTTATGGTAACATTCAACGGAACGTTAATATCGGTAAAAGCTTCACTTCCCGTATTATTCGTAAACGAAATATCATTACTTTGAGTAATACGAAATATTGAAGCAAACGCCGACTGAGAAGTATAGTCCGCAGTTTCTTTCGTATCGAACACTATCGACTGCCCGACAAAAGAATAATTTTTCGAGCTTGACGTCACAGAAGTATCCGAACCGTTTAACAGGGAAACAAAATTAAACGTCTTTCCGGCATCGGCATAAGCAAATGTCGAAAGAATAAAAAGCATTAATAATGGTAGCAAAACTTTTTTATTTATCATTGCAAGTTAACCAATACTAAAATGCTTCCTCTTGCCGCATCAAAATTTTCAAGTGCTTTACCTATAACAGTTCCCGGTTTAGGGTTATCACCTGCTTTCTTCGCATATCCTGCTATTGAGGCAGATACCAGCATATCACCTCTTTGAATAGCCCCACCCTCGTTACAAACTTTTGTCGGCACTTTACCGACAAGGGCAAGCTTATATCCTGTTTCGTTTTTATTCAAAAGAACACCCGGTTCCGTAGATATAACACCTGCAACAAGTTTATCTTCGGCGACTTTCGTTTTAACAATTGCATTATCTCTTGTGGTATCTATTGAAACAACATCGCCGGGAACAAGCGTTTCCGTTGAAGCATAAACTTCTGCAAGGTCAGCACCTACAACTTGTCCGTTATTTCCACTATTATTACTTAAAGCAACCCAGCCCTGCTTGTTTCCGTCAGTTGCCCAAACTTTGGTAGGAGAAGATAGCGTCTCTTCGGAACCAAGTTTTGCTGCCGTTACGTTCGTAATATCTTTTTTTGTAGCAATTTCGTCGTTAGAATCAAATGTATAAGTTGTTTTTCCTTTTGTATAAAAAATACCATCGTTGGTTATATTTATTCTTGTTCCTACCTTTGTGCTATCATTTATTGCATAAATTTGACCATAAATAGCCTTGCCATTACTGCTGACATTACCATTATGTACTCCTACAAAACTTTTAATGTTTGTATCGGCATTCTTATATTGAACTCCGCCACCGTCCTTTTCATTCCATATTTTTGCATAAGAACCATCACTATGCGTATACTGTGTTTCAAACCAATTGGAATTGGAATTGTAATTCCATACTTTGCCAAACATATCTTTTATCGCTTTCTGTGTCATCGTCCCGTCTGTTGCCGTCCCCGTGCTTGTATGTAAACTTACTGCACCTAAATTACTTGCCGTTGCTGCAGGCAATAAAGAATATTCTATTCCTGTTACTGCTTTTGCTAATCCGTTTTCATCAAAATATACCGGCATCGTTGAACTCCCTTTGCTCGTTACATTA
Source organism: uncultured Elusimicrobia bacterium (assembly GCA_937916125.1). Taxonomy (GTDB): domain Bacteria; phylum Elusimicrobiota; class Endomicrobiia; order Endomicrobiales; family Endomicrobiaceae; genus Ruminimicrobiellum. The sequence continues at coordinate 13,259 of CALGGE010000039.1, forward strand.
GATATCGGCTCATAATAGGTAGCTATTATATTGTTTTGTGAATCCTTTGTCGCCCACGTCGCACTGGATACCGTTATTGCATCTTTATTTAAATATATTTTTCCATCACTGCTATTTATCTTTATTGTATCATTATCTACCAATGCTTCTATCCCTGAAGCCGTTACTCCTATACCACTATTAGCTTTCGCTAAAGCACTGACATTTCCGGTCCCATCCACACTTAAACCATTGCCGATTTTTACTGCACCTAAATTACTTGCCGTTGCTGCAGGCAATAAAGAATATTCTATTCCTGTTACTGCTTTTGCTAATCCGTTTTCATCAAAATATACCGGCATCGTTGAACTCCCTTTGCTCGTTACATTAGATATCGGCTCATAATAGGTAGCTATTATATTGTTTTGTGAATCCTTTGTCGCCCACGTCGCACTGGATAC
>CALGGE010000040.1 GCA_937916125.1 uncultured Elusimicrobia bacterium
TTCCCTACACGACGCTCTTCCGATCTCTATTTTTAAAAAATGTGAATTATGCAAAGATAATGCTACAAGTCTTTGTTTTCAATGTTATATGTATTTATGTGATTCTTGTTTTAAATTTATTCATGATAAACCAGCAAATAATCAACATATAAAAGAAGGAATAGATAATTTTGTTCCAATACATATTAAATGTCCAATACATCCCAATGATCGTATGAATTTATATTGTGTTGAAGATAAAGGTAAGTAAACATTAATTAATATTCATAGAATTATGTTGCTCTATATGTTATTTCCAAAATCTTCATAAAGGGCATAAAATGATAGAAATAAATGATGAAGAATCTTTAAAAAATGAAAATATTACATTAGATTTATTTACAAAAGAATATATTCAAAAGCCAAAAAAATTAAAGAATAAAATAATAAAAGAAATTGATAAAATAAATACATATTATAATATTGTTAAAAATCAAATAAATGCAAAATTTAAAATTGAGCATGAAAAATTAGTTATAGAAGAAAATAATTTGGTAGAAACATTAAAAAATGAGGTCACAAAAACAAAGGCAAATTTAGAAAAATTTTTATCTAAATCAAATCATGTAGTTGAAAATTATGAAAGAATTAGTAAAGGAATTAAATTATTAGAAAAAGAACAAAAAAATATAATGAAAGAATTAACATATATCACAAAAATAGAAAGAAGTGAAAAAAAATATAATTATTTATTTAATGAATTAATGTCGAATTTGAAAATATCATTTGAAGAGGAAGAAAGAAAAGCCTTTTTAAAACATTTTTTACGGCAGCAACTATATTTATATCTTTAAGACCGTATTTTACCATCAAATCCGCCGGAGAACCGGATTCTCCGAACGTATCGTTTACTGCAATAAATTCCATAGGAACGGGACAATTACCGACAACAACTTCCGCTACCGCACTGCCGAAACCGCCGAATATCTGATGTTCTTCGGCAGAAACTATCGCACCGCAATCTTTGGCGGCGGAAATAATAGCATCTTTATCTATGGGTTTTATTGTATGAATATTTAAAACTCTTGCGGAAATTCCCTCTTTTTCCAATATTTCCGCTGCAGACAATGCTTCATATACCATTGAACCGCATGCGACAATACAAACATCTTTTCCTTCTTTCATTTTTACGGCTTTACCTATTTCAAAAGGAGTAGTTTCTTCCGTAATTATCGGAATACTTTCTCTGCCGTATCTGATATAAACAGGACCGTTATGATATGCCGCAGCCATAACGGCTTTCTTTGTTTCCGTCACATCGCAAGGTACAAGAACCGTCATATTTGGGAGACATCTCATAATTGCAATTTCTTCTAACGCCTGATGTGTTGCCCCGTCGGGGCCGACCATCAATCCGGAATGGGAACCGCCGATTTTGACATTTAAGTCGGAATAACAAATTGTAGTTCTAATTTGTTCCCAAGGTCTGCCGGAAGCAAATACGCCGTAAGTGGAAACAAAAGGTATGAACCCCGCAACGGCAAGCCCTGCAGCCATACCGAGCATATTTGTTTCCGCTATACCGACATTTGCAAACCTGTCCGGAAAATTATTTTGAAATTCGTTTATTGCGACGGAAGATACGGTATCCGCCCCCAAAACAAAAATTTTATTATCTTTCTTGCCGAGTTCGACGAGACCTTCGCCGAAACCGAACCTTGTAGCTTTACTTCCGAAAGTTTTAACCATAATCAAATCCTCTTTATTTACATTCACTGCTGATTTTTTTTGTTGCCGTTTATCGTACATTGTACGTCATATATTGTACATTAAAAATCGCTTTACGATTTTTCAATTTCTTTTAAAGCTTTTTCCAACTGTTCTTTGTTCGGAGCTTTTCCGTGCCAACCGCAAACATTCTCCATAAAAGACACTCCTTTACCTTTTACGGTTTTTGCGGCAATCATCGTCGGCATATCTTTCGTATTTTTTGCCGTCGTATATGCGGCATCAATTTCGTCAAGATTATGTCCGTCAATTTCAATAACATTCCAGCCGAAAGCTCTGTATTTTTCGGCTATCGGATTGATATTGAGAACATCTTTTACTTCCCCGTCTATCTGTAATCCGTTGCAGTCGATAATCGCACACAAATTATCAAGTTTGAAATGCGGTGCTGCCATTACGGCTTCCCAAATTGAACCTTCCTGCTGTTCTCCGTCACCCATAAGAACATAAACTCTGTTATTTTGCTTCAAAGTTTTTATACCTTTTGCAATACCCGTTGCAATCGAAAGACCGTATCCCAATGATCCGGTCGATATTTCTATTCCGGGGATTCTCTTATCGAAAGCAGGATGTCCCTGAAGACGACTGCCGATTTTTCTTAACGTATCAAGTTCTTCCTTTTGTATGCAACCGAACTGAGCCAAAATTGCGTACAGAACGGGACAAACATGTCCTTTTGACAAAACAAAATAATCTCTATTTTTATCGTTAACAAGTTTTGAATTAAAATTCATATGATTGTAATATAAATCGACCAAAAGTTCGACGGCGGACAAACTTCCGCCGGGATGTCCCGAACCCGCCTTACACAACATATTTAAAATGTCTTTTCTGACATCGGCTGATATTTTTTTTAAATAAGCTGTTTCCATTTACTTCCCCCAAATAAAAATTATTTTTGTAATATACCTGAAATTATCAGTGTAATATATTCCGAAAATTTCATATCAATAGCATTAAACTCGTCGTCAATTTTGTTAATCAATCCGAAAAGTGCAATTACCTTTCCGTCTTTGTTTTTTATCGGCAAAAATATCGCGGAATGTATAAGATTTACCGTGTCAAACAATTTTGTTCTTATATATTTTTCCGCTTCATTGTTTGTATTTAAAAACACACCTTCTTTAGTCTCCAAAATTTTATCATAAATTGAATTTTTCTTGTTTGCGAACCTTATCTCTTTTTTTAATCCAAACGAATTATAAATTGAATACAACTCATTTTTATCTTCGTCATAGGACAAAATACCCGCATATTTTACTCCGAAAGTTTGTTTTGATTTTTCTATAATAAATTCTATAATATCTTTAACGTCCGCAACTTTACTCATTTCAATTTTTGTCAATACAAAAGAAAATATGTCGAGAACGGCATTAATATTTTTCATTCTTCGGGTAACCAACTCATTTTTACTTTCCAATTCTTTCATCGCAAATTGCCCTTCAGCTTCAAGGCGAACTTTTTTCTCTTCTATTTTTTGATGATAAACATTCTTACTTATCAGTAAAACAAAATATTCGGAGATGGCTTTTATTACATTTATAGAGTCATATGAAAAAGAATCTTTTACCTCGGTAGCAATAACAAAAACACCTACGCAGGAACCGATATTTTCGTCTATTAACGCCAAACATGCAAAAGAACCGTTTTCAACACCGTCGCACAAATCACTTAATTTATCTTTATCAATATCCGACACATCGTTAATAATTTTATCGGATGAATTTTTATAACACTCCCAAATATAATTTTTCTTTTCTCCGGAAACAAAAGCCAAATTATTTTTAAAGAAACCTCTTTTTGCAACAACTTTCAGTTGATTATTTTCAGGAACAAGAAGAATACATTTTGATACGGGGAACTTTCTCTTCATTGCATCAAATACATATTGTATTGAATTTATCATTTCCAAGTCCGAGCCTTTAACGTTTGCCGCCGACAAAAGAAGTTTCATAGCCGTATCTATATCAAAAATTTTGTTATTAAGCTTACTCAGTTTTATAAAAAGATCTTTCCATATTCCGTATCCCTTAAGGTTGTTTAAATTTATTTTATTATTTTTATATAATCCGTCAACTATCATTTTTATCTGATTAAAAGGCAACAGAATATATCTTCTTATGTAAAAATAAAACATAAAACATATTATCAACAACAAAAAGATAACGGAAAAAACAGACACCGTTAAAACAAATTTATCCGCAAGAAGTTTATCGAGCATGGCAAAAGACGGACAAATTTCTATGTACCCTATAATTTCTTCATTGTTATTTAAAACAGGATAGTGAAATTTAAATAAAGTATTAAGAAAAGATGTTTTTTCTTTCGTCAACAAACGATTATCGTCTATTAACACATCTACACGGCAAATATATTTGTTTTTTTCCAATTCTTTGGCGGAAGGTCTTATTTTAGGAACATAAATTGCTCCATCTGATACTTGAGATAAAATTTTTGAATTTTCTACGGCAGGCAATTCTTCATTTCTTATATAATTACATAAAAAAGAATACAATCCGAATATCCATAAAAAGAAAAGGACAAATCCTATAAGAAATATGCACAATATATGCTTAAGTAAATTTATGTTTATTCTGTTCATTTTTTATTTATAATTTGTAAAGATTTTGATGTACCCAATCTATTAGCTCCGGCTCTTACCAATTCTTCAGCCTGTTTATAATCGGATATTCCTCCGGAAGCTTTTATTCTTGCACCGTTTTTTAATATTTTTTTAAAAAACTTTATATCTTCGACCTTTGCCCCCTCAGGTGCAAACCCGGTAGAAGTTTTTAAAAAATCAACTTTATTATCTAAAATTATTTTTGCAATTTTTGTTTTTTCTTCCTCGTTCAGATATGCCGTTTCAACTATTATTTTTAAAATTTTACCGTCGGCAATTTTTCTCAAACAAAATATTTCTTTATTAACATAACCGAAATCTTTGGATTTCAGTGCGGAAATATTTACCACGGCATCTATTTCATCGGCACCGTGTCTGACCGCATATTTTGTTTCCGCAACTTTACTTAAACAATCCGTATTTCCCAACGGGAAACCTATAACAGTACAAACTTTCACATTTGTTCCCGCCAGAGCATTTTTACACGTCTTTACCATAAAAGACGGCACGCAAACGGAATAAAAACCGTTTTCGACGGCTTGTTCGCACAAAATTTTAAAATGTCCGTATTCGGCATTTGCCTTAAGCAACGTATGGTCAATAATCGACGATAAATCTACCATGAATACCTTACCTTATAAATTATTTTTTTCTCAGCTTTCGCGGGAATATCAACATTAAAAATTATAGTATTGGAATTTTTCTTAACATATTTATCCGACGAAGAAATAATTTTCCAGCCGGAATAAGAATTCAATGTTTCCACAACTTCTATTTTTACAGATTGTTCTTTTGAATTTTTAATTACAATTTCATAAGTTTCTTCTGATTTTTTTTCTTCATTATTTCTTATGAGATTTTTCCTTATTCTTTCCGCTTTTATGTCAAAAGTTTTTCCCAAGTTCAATGAAATATAATCGTTTTCCGGAGTATGATCTATTTTATCTTCACCGACAAATTCCAAAGCTTTTCCGTCATTTTTAAAAACTCTTACTTTCCCCTTAGGCAACGGAATACCCAAATGAGAGTTTTTATCATTTTTAAAATTCAACGTAACATTTACTTTGTTACTGTTACCGTAGAAAGTATATTTTTTCTCCACGGGAACATTTTGTGCGGATGTCAATTCCAGTTGCTTTTTCTCGTTGTCTTTCAACGTGGTTTTTCTTGACAGATTATAAATATGATATTCGAAGAAAGATTGTTCTTCAAATGACGAAACCGAATCCGCGGCAAAAGCTCTGTTGGTTGCCAACATCATTTTCGGAGCGATTTCTTTAACGGTATTTACGTCTCCCGCAACCAGTTTCAATTCCGCGTCTTTATATGTTGCACCCGAAGTATTGTTTATTGTTACCCAAGCATTTAAATCAATATTTTTATCATTTTTATCCAAAACGGCAACATAATCGGCATACCATGAGAAGCCTGAAGTTTTATAAGACAGTTCCATTTTTTTGGTTCCGAAAACTTTACCCGATACAAGCCATGATATCGTCGGCTTTAGCATCAGTCCGTCCGGAAGACCAGGCAAAGATATCTCTCCCGCAGGATTAATAATTATTTTATCGTTACCTGTTTTCAAAATAATACCGCCGTTAACCGCAAGAAGCGTACCGGATATCTGCTCTTTTTTAGAACCGGAATTCTGTCTTTCTACGGTAATATCTTTACCTATATATTTTTGAAGAAGCTTATTGCTGTTTACGAGATCGTAGTCGTAATTTTGTTCCAAAACGGAAATTTTATCGGCGTCCGAAAGAAATTTGGGAAGAACAGTCGTCGGATCTATTTTTGCGGCAACATCCGTAACTTCTATTTTCTGAATACCTTCATAAATAGAAAATTCTTTTACGTCTCTTACAAGAGCAAAGTCATCATTATAAACGGTTACCGAAGTCGAGTAAGCAAAAACGGGGCAACTCAACAAAAACGCCACAAAAAATAATCTTTTCATTTCGTTTTTCTCCTTATAAAAAATATCATAAAACTATAGATATTGCTCTTCAATTTTTATAATTTTATTTATTCTTTTTTGGTGTCTTTGTTCAAATTCCGTCTCAAGAAATATTTGTATCCATGAACAAATATCATCCGCACCCGCAAATCTTGCCCCTGCACACATAATGTTTGCATTGTTATGCAGAGCTATAAGCCGAGCGGTTTCTTTGCTCCAGCAGACTGCCGCTCTTATACCTTTTACTTTGTTTGCGGCAACAGACATTCCTATTCCGGTTCCGCAAATAAGTACGCCCTTATCCGCTGCTTTTGAAGCAACATTCTCGGCAACTTTCAAAGCAAAATCCGGATAATCACAGCTGTCTGCCGTATATGTTCCGCAGTCAATAACTTCGTTTCCCAACGATTTTATAAAAGATATCAACTTATCTTTTATTTCTATTCCCGCATGGTCACATCCGAACGCAATTTTCATCTTTATTCCCGATTACAATATATATAATTTGTCGCCGTTTTTAACTCCTGCGGCATTTGCTTCTTCCATATCCAAATGACATTCCAAAGCCATCTTGTCGCTTACTCTGGCAATAACATTATCAAAAACCAGACCTCTTTCACCTTCGGTTTTCAACTTTAAACTGTCGCCGTTTTTTACGCCGTAAAATTCCGCATCTTTCGTCGTAAAATGAATATGTCTCTTTGCAACGATACACCCCTCTTTCAAATCAATGCTTCCCGCAGGACCTATAACCTTAATCGGTTCGGAGCCTGCCAAATCACCGGACAGTCTTATGCAGACATTAACACCAAGTCTTATTGCATCGGTTACAAAAATTTCTACCTGAGTTTGTTTTCTTAACGGGCCCAAAACTCTTACTCTTTCTATTGCTCTTTTCGGACCTTGTATCGTAACCGTTTCGTCACATGCATGCTCTCCCGGTTGCACAAGATCTTTTGTTTTCGTCAATGTATGTCCCTTACCGAACAACGTTTCCATATCATCTTTTGAAAGATGAATATGTCTGTTAGAAACATTTGTTAATATCGGATTCTTACTTCTATTTTCATTCATAAAAACTCCTTCTTACTTCTACTCATCCAATCTTCCAAATACGGCAAATTTATTTGCCGTATTTTACCAATGCTTCAAAATCTTCGGCTTTCAAGCTGGCTCCGCCGACGAGACCGCCATCGATATCTTCTTTTTTCATAAGTTCGCTTACGTTGGAAGGTTTTACCGAACCGCCGTAAAGAATTCTTGTTCCTTCGGCAACATCTCCGTACATTTCTCCGTAAACTTTTCTAATGAAAGCATGAACTTCCTGTGCCTGATCCGGAGTAGCGGTTTTTCCCGTTCCTATTGCCCAAACAGGTTCATAAGCTATTACAACTTTTGCAGCTTCTTCTTTAGACAAATCTTTTATTCCTTCTCTTACCTGAGATTCTATAACTTTAAACGTAACATTATCTTCTCTTTCTTTTAAAGTTTCCCCTACGCATACAACAGGAATTAATCCTGACGACAAAGCTGCTTTAATTTTTTTGTTTACGGTTTCATTTGTTTCACCGAAATACTGTCTTCTTTCGGAATGACCGATTATAACAAAAGAACATCCTGCATCGGTAATCATATTAGGAGCAACTTCTCCGGTAAAAGCACCTTTAGCTTCCCAGAACAAATCCTGTGCACCGATATTAATATTGGAACCTTTTACCTCATTTGCTACGGGGTAAAGTGCGGTAAATACGGGGCAAAGCAAAACATCAACATCTTTGACATCCGCAATTTTCCCTTTCAATTCCTTTACCATAGCAACTGCTTCAGGTATAGTTTTGTTCATTTTCCAGTTTCCTGCCATCAATGGTTTTCTCATGACTACTTTCTCCTTATTTTGTTTTTATTTATAAAAATCTCACTTTATTTATGTTATTTGTTATTCCGACTCTCTAACTCCGTCACTGCCGTTTGCCGTCGCCGTTGAAACCTTTCAACCTTTCAACTATTCAACTATTCAACTTTTCAACTGTCTTTCTGTCATGCTGAGATAGTCGAAGCATCTCGTCGTTAATCGCCGTTGTTGTTTTGTCGTTGTCGTTAAACTTTTCAACTTTTCAACTCTTCAACTGTCGTTATAATCCGTAAATGATACAATATTTGTAAACAAAGTGCAAAGAAATTTTATACCACAGCAAAATTTTTATTGACTAAAAAAATTTTTTATGATACAATAACGCAAGTATTTAGTGCCGAGGTGGTGGAATTGGCAGACACGTGAGACTCAAAATCTCAAGTTACTCCGGTGACGTGCGGGTTCAAGTCCCGCCCTCGGCAGAGAAATAAAACAAAATTGAAGCTTTTTATGTATTGAACAGTTGAAGAATTTAAGGAACAACCGGAAGCGGTTGTTTTTATTTTTTTGTTAAGAGGTGTTTTGTATGACAAAACAGGAACAAGTACAGGAATATTTCAGAAAAGGATATAATTGTTGTCAGTCGGTATTTGCGGTTTTTTGTCAGGATTTCGGTATTGATACCGAAAAGGGATTAAAACTGACTTCTTCTTTCGGCGGCGGTATGGGCGGGTTGGGACAAGTTTGCGGAGCAGTAACGGCTATGTTTATGATTGCGGGATTAAAATACGGTTACTCGGATGTTCAAGATAAAATGCTAAAAGTTAAGCACAACAAATTAATACAAAACTTAGCAAAAGAATTTACGGACAAATTCGGAAGTATTTTATGTAAAGAACTTTTAAAAACAAACGCATCGGTTAAAACTCCGCCGTCCGTTCGTCCCTGCGAGAGATTCGTTCTGTATGCCACGGAAATGATTGAAAAATTATAAAAAGATTGTCTACCATCTGCAAAAATTTTTCAACTGACATTTTTCATCTAAAAATTTTTATCTTAGGTAAATTGAAAGGATTTAATATATAAATATAAAATAAATATTATTTAACCGTTATTACAACTTCTGGCCGAGTATTATAAATATTTTTATTTTTTTTGTCAAGCAAAAAATCTCTTATTTCTTCCGGCGGAGAGAAGGGGATTCGAACCCCTGATAGAGTTTCCTCTATATCAGTTTTCGAGACTGACGCCTTAAACCAACTCGGCCATCTCTCCTCTAATCGTATTAAACCATAACCTATCTGTAATTATCGACAAGCTTAGGTTCGGTTCCTGCCAAGAAACCCGTAATATTCATTGTATATCCGTCATAAGCATTTGTTATAACGGTAAAAGGTCCGTTAAGCGTACTTCCGCTGGTAACATAAAATTGATTAAAATATTTATTTCCTCTGAAATCAACACCTATATCAGAATTATTTTTTTGCAAACTTCCAGAACTTCCGATATTTAAATATCTCCCGTTTCTTGTTCTATATACCTGCTCTGCCGCATAAACATCATGAAGCAAAGCTCTGCCTTCCATGGCAATAGACCTTTTTATATAAGTTCTGTATATAACGGCACTCATCACCGACAAAATAATCACCAATGCTACGGCAACCAACAATTCCACCAATGTAAATGCTTTATTATTAAACATTTTATATCTCCCGAAATTCATATTAAATTAACACATCGGTATTAGTTTAGCACAAAATTAAAAAATAAGCAAGTTTATATCAAATACGGGGCCGTCCTTACATACCATTTTGTGTACATCTCCGATTTTTACGGCACACCCCTGACAATTGCCTACGCCGCACGCCATTTTTTCTTCCAGTGAAGCATATCCTAAAATATTTTTATCCTTAGCAATGCCAATTACTTTTTTCATCATGGGCGTCGGTCCGCAGACATAAATAACACTGTCTTTTTTTATTTGTTTATTAAGCAAGTCGGTAACATAACCTTTATATCCCTGAGAACCGTCCTCGGTAGAAACAAAAACTTTCCAACCGATTTTTTTGAATTCGTTTAAACAAACCAATTCTTTTTTTGTTCTGACACCGTAATAAATACTGCCTGTCTTCTCAAAACTTTTTTTTAAATTTTTTATACTTTCGGCAAGAAAATATACGGATGCTATTCCCGTTCCTCCTCCGACTAAAACAGGTTGAAGATTTTCATTAAAATCAAGAGGATATCCTTTTCCCAACGGCCCCAAAATTTTAACTTCTTCCCCCTCTCGCATATTTGCCAAAATATCTGTTCCCTTACCTACAACTTTATACAGAAAAGAAATCCTTCCCGTCTTTTTATCGACGGAATAAATGCTTAGCGGTCTTCTTAAAAAAACTTTTTCAATACCCAACATACAAAACTGTCCGGCTTGTGCCGCATAAGCAATCTGTTTTGAAACAAACGAAATCCTATAAAAATTAAGTCCCAAATTTTTATTTTCTTTTATTTTTAATTGATAATCCCATCTTTTAATGTCCAAACTATTTTTCCTCCGACTATAGTCATTACGGCACAACCTTTAAATTTTCTTCCGATAAAAGGAGAATTTTTGCTCTTAGACAAAATATCTTCTTTTTTAAATTCATACTTATGTTCCAAATCTATTATCGTAATATCCGCAATTGACCCCGGTTTCAAACTGCCTCTGTTTTCAAGAGAAAATATTTTCGCGGGATTTACGGTCATTTTTGCAATAGCTTCTTCCAAAGTCAAAACTTTCTTATCGACAAGTTCGTTTAACGTCAACGATAAAAGAGTTTCAAAACCTATTATCCCGAAGGGGGCAGAATCAAACTCTCTGCATTTTTCTTCCTGTGTATGAGGTGCGTGATCGGTAGCAATACAATCTATCGTTCCGTCTTTCAAGCCCTCTTTTATTGCATCAACATCTTTTTGTGTCCTTAAAGGAGGATTCATTTTAAAATTCGTATCATAATTCTGAACATAATCATCGGTTAAAGAGAAATAATGCGGACAAGTCTCGCATGTAACATTTAAACCTTTTTTCTTCGCCCGACGAACAAGCTCTACCGAACCTGCAGTCGAAACATGTGCTATGTGAAGCTTACCGCCTGTAAGTTCACACAACATAATATCTCTTGAAACCATTATTTCTTCACTTTGATTGGGAATGCCCCTTAACCCGAAAATCATTGAATTTTTACCGGCATTCATCACACCGTTTCTCGAAAGTTCTTTATCTTCACAATGAGAAATTACCGCAAGGTTAAACATCTTTGTATATTCCAAAGCTCTTCTCATAATTTGAGAATTTGCTACAGGAACACCGTCGTCGCTGACGGCAACAATGCCTGCTTTTTTAAGTATTCCTATCTCGGCAAGTTCCTTACCTTGAGAACCTTTAGTTATACATCCTATGGGAAAAACATTAACTTTTCCCTCTTTCTGAGCTTTCATTAAAATATATTCCACCGACGGTGCATTGTCGGTAACGGGCTTTGTGTTCGGCATACAAAAAACCGTCGTGATACCGCCTTTTGCGGCAGCCATAGTACCCGTTTTAATAGTTTCTTTTTCTTCCTGTCCCGGTTCTCTTAAATGAGAATGCACATCTATCAAACCCGGAACGGCAATCTTTCCTTTACCGTCGATAACATTATCGGCATCCCCGGAAAGTTTCTCGACTATTTTTCCGTTTTCAATAAATATATCACCTGTTTTATTCGTTTTTGTCGAAGGATCCGTAATTTTTATATTTTTAATTTGAATAAGCATATTTTTTTCCTCTTATTTCTTTCTCTTATTTCTTGCAGCCGCAAGAAGATATAAAACAGACATTCTTACCGCAATTCCGTTTGTTACCTGCTCATTAATAACTGCCGCTGGACTGTCCGCCACTTCGGAATCAATTTCTATCCCTCTGTTCATAGGTCCCGGATGCATAACCAAAACATCGGGTTTTGCTTTTGCAAGTCTTTCTTTTGTTACCTGATACAACTCAACATATTCATGTATCGAAGGAAAGAGATTTTCCTGTTGACGTTCCATCTGTATTCTTAAAATATTTACGACATCCGCATCTTTTATGGCTTCATCCAAATTATAAAAAACTTCCACGCCGAGTTCCGATATTCTGCTCGGTATCAATGTAGGCGGTCCGACAACACGAACTTTAGCACCGAATTTCGTTAAAGCCCAAATATTGGATTTAGCCACTCTGCTGTGCAGAATATCACCTACAAGAAGAACTTTTAAACCTTCGATTTTTTTCTTTTTTTCCTGCATGGTAAAAAGATCAAGAAGTCCTTGAGTCGGATGTTCATGGAAACCGTCTCCGGCATTTATTATCGAGGCGTTTAAATTTTTTGCCAAAAGCTCCGGTGTTCCCGCAAGCGTATGCCTGATAATAATGATATCGGCTTTCATTGCTTCCAAAGTTTTGGCGGTATCAACCAAACTTTCTCCCTTTACAACACTTGACGTGGCGGTTGCAATACTTACAACATCCGCCGAAAGTCTCTTTGAAGCAACTTCAAAAGATGTTCTTGTTCTCGTCGATGGTTCATAAAATAAATTTACTACGGTTTTTCCGACGAGAGCAGGTGCTTTTTTTATTGATCTGGTAAACATATCCTTAAAAGGTCTTGCAGAGTCAATAATTGTCTGAATTTCTTTTTTGTCTAAGTGTTCCAACCCTAAAAGGTCTTTCCTGTTAAAAGACATAAAAAATACTCCGTATTTTTTAATGTACAATGTATAATGTACAATGTATAATGAACGGCAACGGCAACAACAATGTATAATGTATAATGTACAATGTATAATGTATAATGAACGGCAACGGCAACCACAACGACAGGTTGAAGAGTTGAATAGTTGAAGAGTTGAAAAGTTGACTCTATACCTCTATACTTCCATTCCTCCAATCTTCCAATCTTCTATTCAGCCGTTTCTTCCACATAAACTCTGTCGGCATCCGAAATTTCGTCACCCATATTTACACAAATTCTGCTTTTGGTATGATGAATAAGTCCGACATAATCGGGCTGTATTGGAAGTTCCCTGTAACCCCTGTCAACAAGCACCGCAAGTTTAATACATTTCGGTCTGCCTAAATCTTTCAATACATCGAGAGCGGAACGAATGGTTCTTCCCGTATATAAAACATCGTCCACCAAAATTATATTTTTATTACTTACATCGAAAGAAATATCCGTATCTTTTATCGTCGGAATATCCGCACCGGCTTCCTGCAAATCGTCTCTGTAGAGCGTGATATCCAAAATACCGAAAGGAATTTCTTTGGTCAGTTTTTTTATATCTTTGATTTTCTTTGACAATCTTTTGGCAACATTTACGCCTTTTGTCTGAATACCTATAATAGCTATATTTTCAATATCGTCATTTGTTGCCGATATTTCTTTTGCCAATTTTTCTATTTCATTATCTATTTGTTGAGAATTTAAAATTTCCATAATTTTTTACCTTTAATTATTTTTCAGCCAAATATTTCTCATAGCCGAGTTCATTCAATTTTTTATCTTTGGCAAGTATTTTTTCTTTCATTTGTTTTCTGTAATCAATAAGTTTATTTGACATATTTTTATCGCTTACGGCTAAAATTTCCATAGCCAAAATTGCAGCATTTATCGCACCTGCTTTACCTATGGACACGCATGCAACAGGAATAGAAGGAGGCATCTGTGCTATAGAAAAAAGTGCATCCATACCGGCAAGAGCTTTTCCCTCCATAGGCACACCTATAACGGGAAGTATCGTCTCGGATGCAACTACTCCGGGAAGAGCCGCAGACATTCCGGCAACGGCTATAAAAACTTTTGCTCCGTTATTTTCAGCATTGTTTACGCATTGTTTTACAAATTCCGAAGTTCTGTGTGCGGATGCAATGTTAACCGAATATTTTATAGCAAACTTATCAAAAATTTTTAAAGTTTCCGCTACCGTCGGTAAATCCGAATCGGAACCCATTATAACCGCTACTTCTGTTTGTTTATCCATTTTAATGCCCTCTGTGCAATATCTTTTCTGTAATGCATTTTATCAAATTTTATTTTCGGCAAAACAGCATAAACTTTATCAATTGCCGATTTTATATCGTCGGCAAGAGATGTAACAACAAGCACTCTTCCGCCGGAAGTTAAAACATTTCCGTCATCGGCTTTTTTTGTTCCCGCGTGGAAAACAATTGCCTCTTCTTCCTTAACATTTTCAAGTCCCGATATAGGTAAATTCTTCTCATATTTTTCCGGATAGCCGCCTGAAGCAAGCACAACGCAAACTGCGGATTTCCCGGACCATTTTATATCAACTTCGTCGAGAGTTCCCGAAACGGTATGCTCAACTATATCCGCCAAATCCGTCTCTAACAAAGGAAGAATTACCTGTGTTTCGGGATCACCGAACCTGCAATTAAATTCCAAAACATACGGGTTACCGTTATCAACCATAAAACCGATATACAAAATTCCTTTATAATCTATATTTTCTTTTTGTAAACCGTTTATAATATTCGGCATTATTTCATTTTTTACTTTATTCAACAATTCTTTTGTTGCAACCGGTGCGGGAGCATAAGCACCCATACCGCCGGTATTTAAACCGGTATCGCCGTCACCGACTCTTTTATGATCCTGTGCTGCCGGCATTATTGAAAAATGTTTCCCGTCAACAAAAACAAGAACCGAAGTTTCCTGTCCCTCAAGCCACTGTTCAAAAATTATTTTATCGCCGGCAGAACCGAAAGATTTATCCTGCATTATTTCTTTTAACGCAACCAAAGCATCTGCTCTGTTTTGACACATTATAACGCCTTTCCCGGCAGCAAGACCGTCGGCTTTAACAACTACTTTTTTATTTTCTTCCCACTCTTCTTTAAGAAATTTTTCCGCAGAAGCAAAATCCGTAAAAGTTCTGTATTCTGCCGTCGGAACACCGTATTTTTTCATAAAATCTTTGGCAAAAGTTTTGCTTGCTTCAAGCATTGCACCTTTTTTGGAAGGACCAAAAATTTTTAATCCTTTGGAATTAAAAAAATCCGTTATTCCAAGAGCTAAAGGAACTTCCGGACCGACAAAAGTATAATCTATTTTATTTTCCAAAGCAAATTTAGCAAGACTTTCAAAATCGTCAACTTTAATATTTACAATTTCAGACTGTTTGGCAATTCCGGCATTCCCCGTAGCACAATAAATTTTATTGATTTTTTTGCTTTGAGCAAGTTTCCAAACAATAGCGTGTTCTCTTCCGCCGCTGCCTATAACTAAAAATTTCATATTTCCCTCTCTTATATTTCCAACCATACAACATTTTGTCGTTATGTCATTATCAACCGTTCAACTGTTAAGCTAAAATATGTATTTATCGAAGAATTTAACTAAAATCAAAAATGATACAAATGAAATTACAAATGTCACCACCATCGTTATCCAATTGGCTTTTATTACGGATTTTATATCCGAGTTTCCCTTTGAACTTCTTTGCATGGCATATTTATACCTCAATTCTTTGCTTAAGTCGGCATATTCAACAAAAGAAGAGCAAGTATCCTGTTCCCTCTTCCATTTACAATCAACCATACAAAATACTTTACCTTCTCCATTTTGATCAACATTATTATCACCTTGAAAAAGACAAGTAATACAATTTTTCATTTTTTACTCCTTCCGTCTTTATCCGTCATTGCTAAACCAACAGTTGCATCGACGTTTGAATATGCAAATATATTAAGTTAAACCCTTTCTACGGCATTTTGAAATATCTGTTTTCCCCAACCGTAAAATCCGTCAAAACCTTCTCTCGCAGGATGCTGAAGAGCATAAACATATCTCTCCGGATGAGGCATAAGCCCGAAAACATTTCCTTTATCATTGCAAATACCCGCAATACCGTTTAAAGAACCGTTAGGATCTTGCGGATATGCGGTTTTATTTCCGTTCTTATCACAATATCTGAAAACTACCTGATTATTTTTTTCTATCTCTGCGAGTACATTTTTATCGGCAACAAATTTACCCTCACCGTGTGCAACCGGAAGAGATATCACATCGGGTAGATTCCTCGTCCACAAACAAGATGTCGTCCCGTTTACTTTTTCCGTTTTTAAATATACCCATCTGCACTCAAATTTATTGCTATCGTTATAAGAAAGTGTTGAAATCTGTTCAAAATTTTTCGGTTTGGGAAGAAGTCCCATTTTTACAAGAACCTGAAAACCGTTGCAAATACCTATAATAGGTTTACCCGACAATGCAAACTTTTTTACATTATCTCCGAGCTTATTTTTTATCTCATTGGAAAGAATCTTTCCTGAAGCGATATCGTCTCCGTAAGAAAATCCCCCGGGAACGGCCAAAATATCATAAGATAAAACTTTATTTTTATTGGAAATAAGTTCGTTTATGTGAACTCTGTCAACCGTTGCACCGCACAACTCAAATGCAGTCTTTAATTCATAATCACAATTTGTTCCTGCAGTTCTTATAATAATTGTTTTTACTTTTTTCATATAGTTTACCATTGCAAAGTTTTTTGCCAAGCCTTTTGTAAATTTTTTATATTTTCTTTTATCGACATTTTTTGTTTTTTTGACGAAACAACTACATTTTTATCTTCGGAAACTTTTCCTATTTTGGAAATAACACTTCCTTTAAAAATCTTCTCGAATTCTTTTTCATTTTCGGAATTTACTTCAACTATAAATCTTGAATTACTTTCCGAGAATAATATTTCCGCGACTGTCATTTTTTCATTTGTTTTAATCAAGTCCGCATCAATCTCAACACCTTTATCTCCGGCAAATGCCATTTCTGAAATTGCCGTTATAAAACCGCCGTCGGAACAATCGTGACAAGACTCAACAAGTCCCGCATTTATTGCTTTATGAACTTTCTTCATCAACTCTTTGGAAACTTTTACATCCACTTCCGGAACAATTCCGTTTTTAATATTATTTATCTTTGCATATACCGAACCGCCAAGCTCATTTTTCGTCATACCCAAAATATAAATACCGTTTCCTGCCTGCTTCAAATCCATGGTTACGGTTTTTGTAACATCTTCAATTACCGACATTGACGAAACCAAAAATGCCGGAGGAATAGAGTATGTCTTACCGTCTATGGCATATTCATTATAAAGACTGTCTTTACCGGAAATAAACGGAACTCCGTAACCTAAAGATAAATCGTAAGCAGCCTGTGCCGCACGAACAAGGCTTCCCAAGATTTCAGGTTTGTTAGGATTTCCCCAACAAAAATTATCGAGCAACGAAATTTTTTCGGGATCTGCACCGACGCAAACTGCATTTCTCATTGCTTCTTCAATTGCCGACGCCGTCATTTTATAAGTATCTGTTTTCCCATATTCAGGATTTAATCCGTTGGAAAGGACTACACCTTTTTTAGTTCCCTTTACGATGGTATACGGCCAGATAACCGCCGCATCCTGAGGACCGGAATTTGTTATCGAGCTGCCCTGTAAAGGTTTTACTACCGTCTGTCCCTGAACTTCGTGGTCATATTGTCTTATAATCCAGTCTCTCGAGCAGACATTTATATCCGCCAAAACATCTTTCATATCTTTAGCAATTTGTTTTTCCGATGCTTTTACGGAAGCCTGTTTTTTGGAAACTTTTTCTTTCCATACGGCACTTCTTGTCGGTTTAGGAACTCCGTCGTGCAAGAAACTCATTTCCATGTCTGCAACAATTTCTTTTCCGTATTTCAAAATAAGTTTTTTGTCATTAGTAAACTTTCCTATAAAAGTTGCTTCAACATTTTCTTTTTTAAACAAATTTAAAATTTTATTTTTGTTTTTTGGAGGAACGGCAAACACCATTCTTTCCTGAGCTTCGGAAATCCATATTTCCCAAGGATCAAGCCCTTTATACTTTAAAGGAACTTTTTCAAGTTCTACAACTACGCCCGTTTTCTCACCGAGTTCGCCGACAGCACTTGAAAGCCCGCCTGCTCCGCAATCGGTAACTGCTCTGTAAAGATTAAGGTCTCTTGCCTTAAGCATTGTATCAAGAACTTTCTTTTCCACAATCGGGTTACCGATTTGCACCGCACTTACATCGGACTCTTTATCCAGCTCTACGGAAGAAAATGTTGCTCCGTGAATACCGTCACGCCCCGTTCTCCCTCCGACGACAAGAACAAGATCTCCCGGTTTAACTTCTTTCTCTGACATTTTCTTGGGAATTATTCCCATCGTTCCGCAATATACTAACGGGTTAGCCATATAGCCTTTATCGAAGAACACTCCGCCGTTTACCGTCGGGATACCCATTCTGTTGCCGTAATCACGCACACCGGAAACAACACCCTTGGCTATTCTTTTCGGATGATGCATTCCTTCAGGTACATCACTTGCTTTCGTATCGGGAAGACCGAAATCGCCCGAATCCATGGGCATGTGTTCCGCCCACCT
>CALGGE010000041.1 GCA_937916125.1 uncultured Elusimicrobia bacterium
AAATTATGAAAAGAAAATTAAAAGGTTTTACATTAGTGGAGTTGGTTATTACTATCGCAATAGTAATAATTTTGTCAGTAATTTCAGTACCTATCTATAGAGGGTATGCTAACAAGGCAAAGATGGCAGAAGGATATGCTTTACTTGGTGTAATACTTTCTGCCCAAAAAGCTTATTACAATGAATATGGAAATTTTTTACATGATGAAAATACCAGTGCAGGTAATTCACGTCTGTCTTGTAATGAACTTGTTTTAGGAATAGATGCAAGAGGAAATAAATATTTTTCTTCATTTATAGTTGGAAGCGGATACGATGGAATACCTTATAAATTTTTTGCACACGTAACAGAAACTGAAGGATTGGGAGTAAATAATTTATATCTTTCATATGATATAACTTCAGGTGCAACAATTGGTTCATTTAAATAGAAATTCAACATAGCAGAATTTTTGTTGGGCGGGATTATAACATAGCAATAATCCCGCTTTTTTCTTTATAATTAAAAAAAAATTTTGTAAAATAAGGCAATATGTTTTTACTTTATAAATATTTTTGTAAAATAAAAATCTAAAAAATATCATAATAAGGCAGATATGATTCAATTATTAGACGAAAATACCATCAATAAAATATCAGCGGGGGAAGTGGTTGAACGTCCTTTAAATGTGGTAAAAGAGCTTGTTGAAAATGCTCTTGATGCCGGTGCCGTTTCCGTACAGGTGGAAATAGAAAAAGCAGGGAAAAAACTGATTTCCGTTACGGATAACGGGTGCGGTATGGATAAAAGCGACCTCGAAAAATGTATTTACCGTCATACTACAAGCAAAATAACAAAATTTGAAGATATTGCCAATATTTCATCGCTTGGTTTTAGAGGAGAAGCTCTTGCTTCAATTTCCGCAGTATCGATGTTTACGATAAAAACCCAAACTAAAGGCACTTCTTCGGGATGGCAATTGTCGGTTGACGGCGAAAAAACTCCGGAAGTACAGCCGTGGGCAGGCTCTGTGGGAACAACGGTTGAAGTAAGAAATTTATTTTTTAATACGCCCGTCAGAGAAAAATTTTTAAAAAGCGATACTACGGAAAAATCCAAGATTTTAAGCTGTCTTGACGAAATAGCACTTGTAAGAAACGATATAAATTTAAAAATTATTTCAGACGGAAAAGTTGTTGCCGATTATCAAAAAACGGATTCCAAATTAAAGAGAATTGAGGAAGTGCTGGGTAAAGGTATTTCCGTCAAATTAAAACATATTTCTTACGGACATCCGACTATGGATATAAACGGATTTATTACTACGAGGAACAATTCTCTTGCACAGAGAAACGTTTGGTATCTTTTTGTTAACGGCAGATGTGTAAATTATCCCAAGTGGCTTATTCACGCCGTAAATCAGGCATGCAAAAGTGCTATACCTATAGGAAGATATCCGGGAATAATTTTGTTTTTGAAAACAAGTCCGTCCGATATTGATATAAATATTCATCCGACCAAAAGAGAAATAAAATTTGCTTACGAAAACCAAATGTACGACTTGTTTTATTCTTTTATAAAAACATCTTTGGAAGAAGACGCACCGGTTAGCATAATGGAAAACTCATCCTCGATAACCGACAATGTTGAACCGTTCGTCCCGCAGGAAGAAAAAAAATCTTTTTCTTCTTTTTCGGGCGGAAGAAATTACGGCGGTTCAAGAGCTTATTCGTCTTACGGCGGAAGTTCCTACGTTCCGTCGCCCAAAGTTGATATTAACGATTATAAAAAACTGTACGAAGATACTGATAAAAAAAACATAAGTTTTAACGAGCCGATAACCGAGTATAAACAGACAAATTTAATTGACGATGAAAATTCGTTTAAGTTTATAGGACAGATTTTTGAAACTTATTTGTTGGCGGAAAAAGAAGATACGTTTTATGTTATTGACCAGCACGCGGCACAGGAAAGAGTCCGTTATGAGATGTTTTCGGGACAACTGGAACAAAATTCTTTAAAAATTCAGCAACTTTTAATTCCCGATATTTTTGAACTTCCCAAACCTAAAGTTGTGGTATTAAAGAATTATTTGGACCTGTTTAATAAGCTCGGTTTTACCGTTGAGGAATTCGGCGATAACAGCTTCAGGCTTACATCATATCCGGCTCTTTTGGGATACAACATAAATTTTACGGAAATTATAGATGTTTTGGTGGATTTTTTACAGGATGAAAAGTCTGCCGATATTGAACAAATACGGGAAAAAATTATTCGTGCTTCGTGCAGAACCAGTATTAAAGCAGGTGATAAGGTACAGGATGTTCAGGCAAGAGCCTTGTTGAAAGATTTATTTAATTGCAAAATGCCGTGGACATGTCCGCACGGCAGACCGACGGTATATAAACTGACGCTTTCGGATATTGAAAAATTTTTTAAAAGAACTTAAACGACAAAGTATAATAAAATTCGCAGAACGAGTTTTATAAATTATATATGAAAGGTATAACAAAATGGAAAATCAAAACAAGAATCAACAACAGAATAGCCAAGCAGCAAAGGAAACTTCTCAGGCTACGATAGATACGATAATATCGCAGAGAAAAAATAAAGCCGATACTATGAGAGAAAATAAAATTGATCCGTATCCGGCAAGAATAAAAACAGACACGAAAATCGCTCAGGTAAG
The DNA here is from genome assembly GCA_937916125.1 of uncultured Elusimicrobia bacterium. GTDB lineage: Bacteria > Elusimicrobiota > Endomicrobiia > Endomicrobiales > Endomicrobiaceae > Ruminimicrobiellum. Next base: position 2,670 of record CALGGE010000041.1, read on the forward strand.
AGAAAAATTTGAAAACCTTCAAAAAGAAGAAATGGCAAAAGATCAGGTATCGGTTGCCGGAAGAATGATGTCCCGTCGCGATATGGGGAAAGCTTCCTTTATCGATATCGTTGACGGAACGGGAAGAATACAGGTTTATGTTCGTAAAGATCAGGTAGGCGATGAAGATTTTAAAATGTTTAAAGAATTTTCCGATCTTTCGGATTTTGTTTTAATAACGGGAGTTCCTTTCAGAACAAGAACGGGCGAACTAAGCCTTAAAGCCGATAAATTTTCAATAGCAACAAAAGCATTCAGACCTTTGCCGGAAAAGTGGCACGGATTAAAAGATACGGAAACAAGATACAGACAGAGATATCTTGATCTGATTGCCAACCCGGAAGTAAAAGAAGTTTTCAAAAAGAGAAGTGCTATTATTTCTTCCATCAGGAAAAAACTTGAAGAATTAGGTTTTATTGAGGTGGAAACGCCTATCTTGCAGACACTTGCCGGCGGAGCAAACGCCAAGCCGTTTGTTACGCACCACAACGCACTTGATATGGATTTGTATATGAGAATTGCTCCCGAACTTTTCCTTAAGAGATTGGTAGTCGGCGGAATAGAGAGAGTTTTTGAAATAGGAAGAAATTTCAGAAATGAAGGTATCGACAGAAACCATAACCCGGAATTTACGATGATGGAACTTTATCAGGCTTATGCCGATTACAACGATATGATGGATTTGACGGAAGTGTTAATAAAAAACGCAGCTGAAACTATCGGTGCAACGGATTTGAATTTAAATTTCAGAAGAGCAAGACTTTTCGATTTGATAAAAGAATATACGGGGCTTGAACTTTTGCAATATGTCGGAACGGGCAAAATGTATGAACAGGTAAAACACTTGAACCTTGATGTTGCTCCGGACGCGGGCGACCAAAAAGTATTGGATGCCGTTCTCGACGAAAAAGTTATACCGAACTTGCAGCAGCCGACGTTCGTTATGGATTACCCTGCAATATATTCTCCTCTTACAAAAGTAAAGTTCGATCAACCTGAAATTGCGGAAAGATTTGAACTTTATATTAACGGTATGGAAATATGTAACGCATACTCCGAGCTTAACGACCCTCACCTGCAGAAAATCAGATTCCAACAGCAGATGGAAGCTAAAGTTAAAGGCGACGAAGAAGCTCAGCCGTATGATGCCGACTACATTAACGCTTTGGAACAGGGCTTGCCCCCAACCGGCGGTTTGGGTATAGGTATAGACAGATTGGTTATGATATTAACCAAATCGGAATCTATCAGAGAAGTAATATTCTTCCCCACAATGAGACCTGAATTATAATGTTTAATTCTGCGGAACTTTTTATTGCCTACAGATACATTAAAGCAAGAAGAAAAGGATTTTTTGCCTTTCTCACTACGCTTATTGCCATAGGCGGAACGACGCTCGGTGTCTGTGCTTTGGTGATAACGCTTTCGGTAATGACGGGCTTTCAGCAGGATATCAGAGCAAAAATTTTAGGCATACAGCCGCATATTTATTTAACAAAAGTTGACGGCACTCTTTTTGATGACTACAAAGAAACATCCGAAGAGTTAAAATCTTTCGATTTCGTTCAGGCTTCAGCTCCTTATATTTTCGGACAGTCAATAATAAAAAAACAAGGCTATACTCAGGGAACGGGTTCTCTGATAAAAGGTATTGATTTGCAATCCGAAAACAACCTGATGGGACTTGCCGACAAAATAAAAAAAGATAATATTATCAAAGATAACAAAATAAGCGAAAACGGTATAATTTTAGGTAACGAATTGGCAAATTCCATACATGCACAAGCGGGAGATTATGTGATAGTGATGTTTCCAAGCCAAAAGTCGTCGGTTCCTAAAATGAAAAAAATGACAGTTGAGGGTGTTTTTCATTCGGGTATGTATGAATATGATACGTCGTTATCTTACGTCGATTTGAAAACTGCCGACGAAATGTTTTCTTTTGACGGCGGAGTCAGCGGGCTGGCGGTAAGAACGGACAGTTTTGATAAGGCAAATATTTATTCCAAAGATTTGCAGAGTGCTTTGGGGTATCCTTTTAAAGCACGTTCTTGGATAGATATGAATAAAAATCTTTTTTCCGCATTGAAGCTTGAGAAACTTATGATGTTTATTATTCTTGCCTTAATTATAATTGTTGCATCGTTTAATATTATTTCAAATATATTGCTTCTCAGTGTTGAGAAAGCTAAAGAAATCGGAATACTTTCGGCGATGGGCTTTTCCAAATTTTCAATATCAAAAATATTTTTTTACGAAGGTTTTATCGTCGGCAGTATCGGCACGGTGTTAGGGCTTACTTTGGGACTTTTTATAAGTTATGCCGTAAAAACTTTTGATATATTCAAACTTCCGCAAGGGGTATATTACGTTGACAGATTGCCTGTCATAATAATACCGTCCGATATAATTCTTGTTGCACTTTGTGCATTTGTAATTACGATAATATCGGGACTGTATCCCGCATATCAGGTTAGCAAACTTGAACCTTTGGAAGCGATAAGGTATAATTAAAAAACTATGAATGTTTCATATCCCGTAATAAAAAAATATTTTTCCGCAATAACCGGTATCGTTATAAATGATGATATTTTCGGGTCTGCGGCGGAAATGTCATATATGTTGACATTGAGTATATTTCCGTTGATGATTTCTTTTATGGCTATGTTTTCTTTTTTGGGAAATACTTCTTTTGTTACTCAAGGTTTGGATGAGTTGGCTCGTTTTGCTCCGGCTGAAGTTATTATTGTAATAAAGGCCGTTTTAAAAGAAGTTGTTATGCTTAAAGGTCGTTCCGTTGTTGCAATTGTGGGTTTTCTTACAACGCTTTATCTTGCATCAAATTCAATATCGGTTATTATAAAGTGTCTTAACAAATCGGACGATATTAACGATAAAAGAAGTTTTATTTATAAGAAATTATTATCGTTGACGATGGTTTTTGTTTATGCGTTTTTTCTGTTTTTAAGCGTTAATTTAATAGTTTTCGGCAGAACGATTTTGAATTTGGTTTCAACATATATTCGTTTTATTCCGATAGAAACTTCTCAATTGATTTTGTTTTTAAGATGGCCTGCGACATTTGTTTTGATTTTTGTTATTGCCGCAATCAGTTACTATATTCTTCCTGCGGCAAAAAGAAAAATAATAAATGTTTTTCCCGGTGCGGCATTTTTTACGATTTTTTGGATGTTAGGCTCGTTGCTTTTTTCCGTATATATTAATAATTTCGGTTCTTACAACAAAGTTTACGGTTCAATTACCGCATTTGCAATATTGATGATTTGGCTGTATTTTACGTCAATCATTATTCTTTTAGGCGGGACGATTAACCGAAAATTGTGAATAACCGATAATCAAAATCGAGGGATAAGTATGTTAAAATTTAATTTTGAACAGCAGTTGAAAAACACAATAAACAATTTTGCAAAATCAAAAGGTCTCGAGGAAGAAATTTCTTTTATGGCGGAAATTCCTCCGAAAAACATCAATGCTGACCTTGCACTTAATGCCGCAATGATTATGGCAAAAAAAATTAAAACCAATCCGAGAAATGTTGCCGCGGAGCTTATAGAAATAATTACAAAAGAATTTCAGAGTATTATAAAATCCGCAGAAATTGCAGGTGCGGGCTTTATTAACTTACATTTTACCGACGAGTATTTACATAATGAACTGAAAAAAATTCTTTCCGAGAAAGAAAATTATGCAAAACAAAAAAATATAAATAGAGATAAAATTATGGTAGAGTTTGTGTCTGCAAATCCTACGGGACCTTTACATATCGGACACGGAAGAGGTGCCGCAATCGGCGACAGTTTGGCAAGAATATTAAAACATTTGGGATACAATGTAGTAAAAGAATATTATCTTAACGATGTCGGCAACCAAATGAACGTTTTGGGCGAGTCAACAAAAACAAGATACAGACAGCTGAAAGGCGAAGATATACCTTTTCTTGACGACGGTTACAAAGGCGAATATATACAGGATATCGCAAGAGATTTAATAAACGAAGGTAAGAAATTTGAAGAAATAGATTTTAAGAAAGAATCTCATACGAGAATTTTAGAAACAATAAAGAAAGATTTGGAACAATTTAAAGTAACTTTTGACAGTTGGTTTTCCGAATCGAAAATTGCCGCCGAAGAAGATGAAAACGGCAAAACGCAGGTTGATAAAGTTTGTGAATATCTGAAAGAAAAAGGCTTTGCTTTCGAGCAGGACGGAGCGTTGTGGCTAAAATCCACCTTATACGGCGACGATAAAGACAGAGTTTTAAGAAGAACCGATGGCAGATATACTTACCTTGCTTCCGATGTGGCATATCATAAAAACAAATATGAAAGAGAATTTGCACAGGTTATCAATTTATGGGGAGCAGACCATCACGGATATGTTGCAAGGATTATGGCAGCAATACAGATGCTTGGTCAGAAAAAGGAAGCGTTAAAGGTTATTTTGTATCAATTGGTTTCTCTTGTCCGAAACGGACAGCCGGTTGCGATGTCCACGAGAAGCGGAGAATTTGTTACATTGAAAGATGTTCTCGATGAAGTGGGTTCGGATGCATGCAGATTTTTCTTTCTGTTAAGAGCTTCGGATTCTTCACTTGAATTTGATTTGGAACTTGCCAAAAAGCAGACGAGCGAAAACCCTGTTTTCTATGTTCAGTATGTAAATGCAAGATGTCAGTCTATTTTAAGAGAATATAAAGAAGACACCTCTTCTGCAAATTTAAGTTTACTTTCTATAAAAGAAGAAAGAGACTTGATAAAAAAATTAATATCTTTTGAAGATACTTTGTTAATATGTGATAAGACTAAAAGCCCGCACCATTTGACAACTTACTTGATTGAAACTGCAGATATTTATCACAGATTTTATGAAAAGTGCAGAGTGTTGGGCAGTGACAAAGAGTTAGAAAAAGCGAGAATACAATTATTGAAAGCAGTATCGATTATAATTACGGTCGGGCTTGATTTGCTTGGCGTTTCCGCACCGTCAAAAATGTAAAAATCGCAGAGAGATTTTTTAAAGAGGTTTGTTATGAAATTGAAGGAAAAAATATACAAAAAGGACAAAATATACAAAGGCAGAGCGATAGATTTTTGCGTTGACGAAATAATACTTCCTGACGGCAAAAAAGCAAAAAGAGAATATATTGATCATCCCGGAGCAGTTGCAATAGTACCTTTCGTAAATAAAAAAGATATCGTTTTGGTTCGTCAGTATCGTTATCCCGTAGATAAAATAACTTATGAAATACCTGCAGGGAAACTTGATAAGAGCAAAAAAGAGTCTCTTATTGCCTGTGCAAGAAGAGAACTGAAAGAAGAAACCGGTTATACCGCAAAAAAGATAACAAAATTGTTGTCGTTTTTTCCGTCATCAACGTTTTCCAATGAAGAATTATATATTTATCTTGCGGAAGGATTGACACCCGGAGATACGCACCCGGATGAAGACGAATTTGTTGAAAAAATAATTATTCCGTTCAAACAGGCAATTGATATGATAAAAACCGGCAAAATAAAAGATGCAAAAACGGTAATCGCACTGCTGTATCTTTTCGGTATTTAAATCTTATTGATTGTTTTTTAAGGTTTTTATTGAAAAATAGTACAAAAAAAGATAAAATAAAAAGATATAAATTTTTGTTTTTGTTAATTTGATTTTTATAACAAATGTTACATGGAAATATTAAACTATTATGCATAACGTGCCGACGGGATGACATATCTTATGACGAGCAGGTAAGGCTTGCGTGTGAGGGCGGAGCCGATATGATACAGTTTCGTGATAAGGTGATGGACGATAAAGAGTTATTTGAAACATCCGTAAGGCTTAAAGATATTTGTAAAAAATACGGCGTTTATTTTACGGTAAACAACAGAACCGATATTGCCGACATTTCCGAAGCTGACGGTGTTCACTTGGGACAGAAAGATTTGCCCGCGTATTATGCAAGGAAAATTTTAGGTCAGCAAAAAATAGTCGGTATATCGGCGTCGGGAATAGAAAAAGTTCTTGAGGCGGAGAAAATGCCTGTTGACTATATCGGTTGCGGAGCAATTTTCCCTACAGAGACAAAAACCGATGTTACAGTAAGAGGACTGGAAGTTCTTAAAGAAATTAAAAAGAGAAATATTTGTAAGCCTGTTATTGCGATAGGCGGAATAAATAAAGATAATGTTGCCGAAGTTATAAAAGCAGGTGCTGACGGTGTGGCGGTGGTAAGTGCCGTCTGCGGTGCCGTAGATATAAAAAAAGCCGCCCAAGAAATGAAAAATCGCATAGCGATTTTTGAAGGATGATAACAAAAAGCGAAGCTTTTTGAGGTTGTTTTCGTACATATTATGCATCCATACCTTAAAGTTTGCTTCGCAAATTTTCAGTATATAACAAAAAGGAAAAAAGTATGACTTTAACGGATAGTGTAAGACAAAATGTTGTAACAAAAGAAATTGAGGAAGTTGCAAAATACGAAAATCTTCCGACGGAAGTTATTATTAAAGGTGTTGCCGACGGAAGTATTGTAATACCTAAAAATGTTAACCGAATTCAAAAAATGCCTCGTGCAATAGGTGCAGGTTTGAAAACAAAAATCAATGCCAATCTCGGTACTTCTCCCGACCATATAAATGTGAAAGAAGAACTTGAAAAAATGGAAATTGCCGTTAAGTACGGTGCCGATGCGATAATGGATTTGTCTACGGGCGGAAATTTGCTTGAAATGAGAAAAGAAATTTTGGCTCAGTGTCCCGTGCAGGTAGGAACAGTTCCTATTTATCAGGTGGCATGTGAAACAGTTAAGGGCGGAAAGAAAAAAATTTCACAGATGGACAGCGAACTTATGTTTGATGTTATCGAGCAGCAGGCGGAACAAGGCGTTGATTTTATGACGATACATTGCGGCGTAAATATGGAAACCGTTTCCATGCTCGACAGACAGCCTCGTCTTATGGGCGTAGTCAGCAGAGGCGGTTCTTTTTTGGTTAAATGGATAAGGGCTAACAAAAGAGAAAATCCTTACTATGAACAGTATGACAGATTATTAAAAATAGCAAAAAAATATGATGTTACTTTAAGTTTGGGTGACGGATTCCGTCCGGGCGGCACACCGGATGCTACCGACGGTCCGCAAATTGCGGAACTTTCAATACTCGGCGAGCTTGCACTGAGAGCAAGAAAAGAAGGCGTGCAGGTGATGATAGAAGGTCCGGGACATATTCCTTTGGATCAGGTTCAGGCAAATGTTCTTCTTGCTAAAAGAATGACACACAATTCACCTTTGTATTTCTTGGGACCTCTTGTTACCGATATTGCTCCCGGGTATGACCACATAACTTCCGCAATCGGCGGTGCTATAGCGGCAAGTCACGGAGTGGATTTTATCTGTTATGTTACTCCGGCGGAACATTTAAGACTGCCCGACGTTGACGATGTAAAAGAGGGTGTTATTGCTTCAAAAATTGCCGCTCATGCAGCAGACATTGTAAAGAATGTTAAAGGTGCAAGAGAGCAGGATTACAATATGTCTAAATACAGAAAAGAAAGAAATTGGGAAAAACAAAGAGAATTTTGTATAGATCCCGTAAAATTTGATAAAGAAAGAGCAAAAATCGCTCCTAATTTGAAAGATACGTGTTCAATGTGCGGAGAATTTTGTTCAATGAGGGATGAAGAATGAAAAACAACATGAGTAAAACAATAAAAGTAAAAGTTCCTGCAACTACCGCAAATTTAGGTCCCGGCTTTGATATCTTTGGAGCATCGTTATCTTTATATAACGAGCTTGAGGTATCTTTGGTTTCAGACCCAAAAAAAGCGAAATTTGTTGTTGTCGGTGAGGGCAGAAAAATTCTTCCTAAAGACGAAAGAAATATTTTATGGAAAGCCATGACTGCCGTATTTGAAGAACTTGGCGTTAAAGATAAATATACATTAAAAAGTTTTAATATAAAATTAACAAACAATATTCCTTTAAGTTCGGGATTAGGTTCGTCTTCTGCAGCACGTGCGGCCGGAATAGTGGCTGCAAATAAAATCTGCGGAAATAAACTTTCCAAAGAAGAAATGTTGAAAATAGGAATAAAACTTGAAGGACATCCCGATAATATCGTTCCGGCTTTTTACGGCGGGGTATGTGTTTCCGTAAAAGACGATAACGGAGACTTTGATATAGTGAAACTTCCCACGCTTAAAATGAAAGCCGTTGTATGTACGCCGGGCTTTGAGTTGGCGACAGAGCGTTCAAGAAATATTCTTCCGGAAAAATATGACAGAAAAGATATAGTTTTTAACGGTGCAAGAATTGCTTTATTAACAAAAGCTTTCTGCATGGGAGATTTTTCTATTCTTAAAGAAGCTATGAAAGATAAGCTTCACCAGCCATACAGAGCAAAGTTAATTCCCGTTATGCAGGAGTTAATTTCTTCCGCGATAGAAGCCGGTGCTTACGGTGCATGTCTGTCAGGGTCGGGTCCGTCGATGATAGCTTTCTGCAGTGCCGCAAAAGCCAAAGATATATCAAAAGTTATGGCAAAAGTTTGGAAAAAGGAAACCGTTCCTACCAAACTTTTTATTTTGGATTTTGATAATAAAGGATTGCAAGCGTAATTTGTCGGATATTAATAAAAATTATGGTAAATGAAATATATTTTGCAGGAGAATAAAATGGCATTAATTGTGATGAAATTCGGCGGTTCTTCCGTTGCAGACACAGACAAATTAAAACATGTCGCAAACAAAGTTATCGCCAGAAAAAAAGGCGGAAATAAAATCGTGGTAGTAGTGTCGGCTCCGGGTGATACCACAGATGATTTGATTACAAGATGTGAAGAAATTACAGCAGACCCGAGTCCGAGAGAAATGGATATGTTACTTGCAACCGGTGAGCAGATGTCGATATCGCTTTTGGCAATGGCAATACAGGCTCAGGGGCAAAAAGCAGTTTCTTTAACAGGTTTTCAGGCGGGCGTTGCTACTGACGATGATTACACAAGAGCAAGAGTAAAAGATATTGATACGAAAAAAATATTTTCTTTGCTCAAAGACGGAAACATTGTTGTAGTTGCCGGTTTTCAAGGGATGAACAAGGCAGGTGATATTACCACCCTCGGAAGAGGCGGTTCAGACCTCACGGCCGTTGCACTTGCCGCAAAGCTGAAAGCTAATCTCTGCGAAATTTACAGTGATGTGGAGGGAATTTTTACTACCGATCCGAGAGTAGTAAAAGACGCAAGAAAAATAGATTTGATTTCTTATGAAGAAATGTTGGAAATGGCAGGTTCCGGTGCACAGGTTATGCAGACCAGAAGCATAGAAGTCGCCAAAAAATTCGGAATAGAAATTCATGCAAGATCAACATTTTCGGAAAAAGAAGGAACATATATAGTAAGTGAAGAAAAAATAGGGAGAAAAAGAATGGAAGATTTAATGGTGTCGGCAGTAACTTTTGATAAAAATCAAGTGAAGTTTTCTTTGATAGATTTACCGGATATTCCCGGTATGGCAGCAAAAATATTCAGTTCTATCGCCAAGCTCGGAATAAATGTAGATATGATTATTCAGTCTGCGGCATTGGACAAGAAAAACGATATTTCTTTTACCGTCAGCAAAGTAGATATGAAGAGAACCCAGCAGAAAGTTGACGAACTTGCAAAAGAATTGAAGGCACAGTCCGTAACCTGCGATGAACACGTTGCGAAAGTTTCCGTAGTCGGTGTCGGTATGAAGAGCCACGCCGGTGTTGCATCAAAAATGTTTGAAATTTTGGCAAAGAACAAAATAAACATCGAAATGATTTCTACCAGTGAAATAAAAGTTTCCTGTGTTATTGACAGTGAAGACCTTAACAAGGCAGTAAACGAACTCCACAAAGGCTTTAAACTGAATAAGAAATAAAAATCGCTAATCGATTTTATGTTTCTTGTTCAATACGTTTTCGGATAATCTATATCCTTTAGCAGAGAAGATTTATATATCTGCAAAAAACAATTTTTAAAGAAAATTACATTTTCTCGTACGAGTTTTTGTTATGTATTACATTTTCTCGCTTGACTTTTTGTATAAAAAAGGCTAAAATTATATTAGAAAGATATAATTTTGTATAGGAAATAGCAAAAATATGAACCGAATGGCAATAAAAACATTAATTGAATGGAAAAATAATCCGGACAGCTTACCTATGATAATCAGAGGAGCAAGACAGGTAGGCAAAACTTGGCTTATGAAAGAGTTTGGGAAAAAATATTTTAGTAAAGTTGTCTATATAAATTTTGATGATGACAAAGAAGAAATAAACTCAATTTTTTCCGGAGATTTTTCGGTAGAGAGAATAATAAGTGCTTTATCGTTAGCGACAGGAACGAAAATAGAGCCTGAAAATACCTTAATCATTTTGGATGAAATTCAAAATTTACCGAGAGCATTGCAATCTTTAAAATATTTTGCGGAATACGAAAAACAAAAATACCGCATTGTTGTTGCGGGTTCTCTTTTAGGGATAGCTTTACATCAGGGGACTTCTTTCCCCGTAGGAAAAGTTGACACTATGTATTTGTATCCCATGACGTTTATTGAGTTTTTGGAAGCGTTAAATCAACAAGACTTTATAGATTTGTTGAAAAACAATGATTGGCAACTTGTTACAACTTTCAGAAAAAAATACATTGAATTCTTAAAATTATATTATTTTGTAGGCGGGATGCCGGCAGCCGTTTTAAAATATATAAGTTCACAAGATTTTAATGCCGTTAGAAAAATTCAATTAAAATTATTGTCCGATTACACTCAAGATTTTTCAAAGCATGCACCTAACGAAATTGTCCCGAGAATAAATATGGTATGGGAAGCAATTAGTGCACAGCTTGCGAAAGAAAATAAAAAATTTATTTACGGTGCTATTAAAAAGGGTGCAAGGGCAAAAGAGTTTGAACTTGCCATCAGGTGGCTTGTTGATTGCGGATTGTGTTACAAAATAGACAGAATAAGTAAAGGCAATATTCCATTAAAATCATACAGAGATTTTGATTCTTTTAAATTGTTTCTTTTTGATATCGGACTTTTAGGTGCAATGGTAGACCTTGATATAACAACTTTATTAAACGGTAATGAAATTTTTACTGAGTTTAAAGGAATTTTAACGGAACAATATATTTGTCAACAATTAATTTCTCATTTGAATGCAAATCCTTTTTATTGGTCTTCGGAAAAATCTTCGGGGGAAATAGATTTTGTTATACAACACAATGGGAAAGTTTTTCCTATAGAGGTAAAAGCTGAAGAAAATCTTAATGCCAAAAGTTTAAAAAGTTTTGTAGAAAAATACAAGCTTCCTTACGGAATAAGAACATCAATGTCCAACTACAGGAAAGAAGAAAGATTAATAAATATCCCGCTTTATTGTTTTTCACAATTATTCGATATTTTACATACATATTGTAGTTAAAAATATATAATAAATGCTTTTCATATAAATTAACCCTTTAAAAAAACTTGCCTTTATAAATTATTTTAAAGTATAATATACAATAGATTATTTTATGAAAATGGAGATTTAATTCTTCAAAATGAAAGATATAAAGGAGAAAATGGCGAGTGATGGATTGTAATGCTTATAGAGATGGCTATTGCCTTGGATAGAAAGAGCCATCTCTGGAAGATTGCGGCGGATAGAAGAAACGCTGTAAACTACCTTCTACATCCAAAATCCACGACGCAGTAAATCATCCTGACCATTACAATGCTGGCGGGATTGAATGTATTGATGGTCTCAAGGCCGCAACCAACGGCCTTGAGGGTATTGAAGCATTTTGCACTGCGAACGCAATTAAATATTTGTGGCGTTGGAAATATAAGAATGGTGTAGAAGATTTAAAAAAGGCTATTTGGTATATCAACTACCTCATAGCGGAGTTGGGCAACAATAGTTAAAGATTCAGTCTAAAAAACTAAATATATTGATAGACCTCAAGATAAAAACACAAGATTTAGTATTGGAGGATTGAATATGGAATTTTTAGTGATAAAACGAGATGGAACAAAAGTTCCATTCGACAAAAATAAAATTATCACGGCAATAAATGCGGCGTTCCTTGACGTAGATGGCCAATTATATGAAAATGATACCGCCGCAGATATCGCGAGTGATATTGAAAAAAGTCTAAATAAAGATATTGAAGTTGAAGAAATTCAAAATTTAGTAGAAAAATATCTAATGCGCTCGGAGCGTCAAGACGTGGCGCGCGCTTATATCAGATACAGATATAAAAAAGAAGTCGCGCGCGACGTAAAATCCGATTTCTTCGATGCTATTGGAGAAAAGTTGGAAGCCCGTAATGTTTAGAACCAAAACGCAAATATTGATGAATATTCCTTTGGTGGACGTATTGGAGAAGCAAGTGAAGTTATGACAAAGAGATATGCTTTAGAAAATATTATTTCTCCTATGGCAAGAGCTAATCATGAGAATAATGAAATTTATATTCATGATTTAGGAGCATATGCTGTTGGATCTCATAACTGCCTGAGTATTCCTTTTGATGATCTTTTGGCGAAAGGATTCAATACTCGTCAAACAGATGTGCGGCCAGCCGGTTCGGTAAATACTGCATTCCAACTTGTCGCAGTTATTTTCCAACTTCAAAGCCTTCAGCAGTTTGGCGGCGTCAGCGCGACGCATTTAGATTGGACTATGGTGCCATATGTAAGAAAGAGTTTTTATAAGCATTATTTAAATGGCCTAGATTTTATTTGGGATGAAACAATTAATGGTTCCAGGGAACCCGCCCGTTGTTTTTTGAGAGAAAATATTGATGTACCAAATACCTCAATTTATTCTGATATTTATAAAACTGCTGGACAACAAACTCCTTATGAATGCGTAAAAGGAGTATATGACTATGCGTTAAATATGACAGAGCGTGAAGTTCATTAGGCTGTTGAAGGGATGTATCATAATTTAAATACACTCTAGTCAAGAAGCGGCAACCAGCTTCCGTTCACATCCTTGAATTACGGGACCTGTACGCTGCCAGAAGGTAGAATGATAACAAAAGCATTATTAGATGTATCTATCGAAGGTTTGGGCAAAATTCATAAAACATCTATTTTTCCTTGTGGTATTTTCCAATGTATGAAAGGCGTAAACAGAAAGAAGGGCGAACCAAATTATGACTTATTTAGATTAGCATTACAGTCAACGGCAACAAGGCTCTATCCAAATTATGCTAATGTGGATTGGTCTGGTAATGAAGGATACGACATTAACGATCCGCGCACATACTTCTCGACAATGGGATGTCGGACAGCGAATGGATGGGATGTAAATGGTTTTGGTCAGTTGAAAGATGGCAGAGGAAATATTTGTCCTGTTACTATTATACTTCCTACTCTTGCTATGATGTGCAGAAAGTATGGCGAAAGTCATCATTTGATTGACGGTGAAAACGGAGAAGAAGTTTTACTTGATGCTTTTATGGATTTGTTGGATGAAAAGATTCACGAAGCAAAAGATATGC
>CALGGE010000042.1 GCA_937916125.1 uncultured Elusimicrobia bacterium
TTTTATTGTAGCGATGTGTTAGCGAAGTTTTTTGTTTGCGAGAACAGGAAAACTGAGCCGGAAACACCGCTACTCGATTTTTCTTTTTTGGATTTTACGAAAGGAGAGTGCTTTGTGGAAAAAAACAAAAGCGACCGTGCAGGCGGTACGACCCCGGCCATACACAGTCGCTAACTTTCCCCCGTATAGAGGGAAAGATAAATAGTATAAAAATAAATCAACATAGCCTCTGATTTATTCCTATATATCGTTAGACGACTGTTTTTGGAGGTCGTACCTCTTTTGTTTTTCACAAAAGCGGTCTTCTACCTCTCGTAGAAGATCCAAAAGCATTCAATATTAAGTTGTTATTTACATTTTAAAGCAATAATTATATTAAATTATCTTAATTCCGGTCTTTAATATTTCTCTGACAAAAGGATTCGTTTTATCAAAACTCTTATTGTAATCTGAACTTTTGATCCAATATTTTATTAAATCACTTTTCTCCATACTTTTAATTATATCACATAATAAACTTTTTATCAATAGAAAATTGTAATATATTTTAACATATCTTCCGGAGCAAGTTCGGAATAACGGACAAGAAGAAATTTTTATTTGCTGCTTGTGGCAGCGATGCCTGCTACACCGAACATTGAAGCAATATCTTCATCGGTAATCTTCAATTTGATATAAGGCATAACATTTGTTCTTGTAAGCATATCTTCTACCTGAACACCGACATACAACCAGTGGAAGATACCAATCCTTGCACCGACAATAACATTGGGTTTATCTCTGTCTTTATCGTCTTTCTTGGCAGTTTCCGTTCTGAATATTGCTTCGGCATTGATATAAAGTTTCCTTTCGCTGCCGTAAATTTTATCCAACGGCGACCAACCTACACCCACGCCGCCTTTGCTTCTCATAATACCGCCGTAAGCCTCAAGATTTTCAGACCTGAAGCCGAGCAATGCATCAATCTTGTTAAGATTATTTCTTTCAAACTCGTCGTCTTCATTGGTATAGTTACCTATATTGGATACACCGACATAATAAAATTTGTGGTCGGTCGGCCTGAACCTGATACCGAAATCGTTACGATATCTGTCGTTACGGGTATCAAATCTGCCCATATATTCCCAATCAATACCGAGCTTTTTGGTTTTGCCGACAAAGGATTGTAATCCTTCGACGGTCTGTTTAAGCTCTTCGGACATTTTCTTATCGTTGATAAGCGTGGCAATAGTACCGTCTCCCTCGTTGATTTTATTTACAATAGCATTGAGCTTTTCAACAATGTCTCTGATATCCTTTTTGTTTTGGCTTGTTATCTCATACAAGTCTGCGGAGAAGTTTCTGAAATTATCTACAACTTCGTCGATTTCTCCTCTCTTGTCTTCAAGAGTTTGGCTTACTTTTTTCAAATTCTCAACGGTATCATATAAATTTTTAAAGAAATCGTCGTTAAGCCCTTTCTTGGCACTACCTAAAACGGTATCCAGTTTCTTAACGGCATTACCGATAAGTTCCTCAAGAGAATCTCCGGAAACAGCTCGTATAATATCACCGTGTTTTACCGGTACTCCCGAGACGGTTCCGGGATCAAGCTCTATATACTTTGTCCCGATAATACCCATAGAAACTATTTTTGCACTTGCGTCCTGATAAAGTTTAATCTTTCTGTCAATAACAAGAATAACTTTCGCTTTGCCGTTTTCCAAAACTATATTTTTTATATTTCCCACATCGACACCGGAAACTTTGACTTTTGCCTTTTTAGGCAAACCGGCAGTATTTTCAAAATACGCACTTACAACATATTTTGATGTTAAACTGTAGTTCCCCAACAACATAATTGTCAGAAGAACGGCTAAAATTCCTATTGATACAAATATTCCTAATCTTAATTCGTTAGACACGATTACTCCGATTTATTAATGTATAATTAAAAATCGCTAAGCGATTTTTCAACAGGTATAGGGCCTGAGCTTGAACCGTCAACAAACTGTTTTAACATTTTGTCTTCAGTCGTTTTAGGATTTGCAATCGTCGCTTTTAATTTATCTACAGTACCCTCAAAAATCACTTTCCCCAAATATAACATTATAATTCTGTCGGCTATTTTATACGCCGAGTTCATATCATGGGTAACAACTATTGATGTAATTCCCAACTCTTTTTTTAAATGAATTATCAGTTCACCGATAACGTCTGACATTATAGGGTCAAGCCCTGTAGTCGGCTCATCGTAAAAAACGTATTTCGGTTTGTATGCTATCGCTCTTGCAAGACCAACTCTCTTTTTCATACCGCCGGAAAGTTCCGACGGTTTCAACTTCTCTATATCTTTAAGACCTACCATATTCAAACAGACGGTAACTCTTTTCTTTATTTCATCTTTGGATAAATCGGTAAGGTTTTTCATTCCGAATGCAATATTTTCTTCTATAGTCAAAGAGTCAAACAATGCTGCTTCCTGAAATAAAAAACCTATTTTTTTTTGTACCAGACGAATTTCATCTTTATCGGCAGTCGCCATATTTATATCATCAATCAAAATTTTACCCGAATCGGGCTTAACAAGACCGACAAGATTTTTAAGCAAAATACTTTTACCCGTACCCGAACCGCCGATAATAACAAGAGTTTCGCCCTCTTTGACATTCAAACTGACACCGCATAAAACTTTCTTGGTATCAAAAGATTTGTATAAATTCTCAACTTTAATCATACCGTATTATTCTACCATAAAAAAAATCACAAAGCAATTATTTGACGAAAAGATGTATTTATTTTATTTAATAACTACCAAATTATCGCGATGAATTACTTCCTCGCATAACATTGAAGGAAACTCTTTTTTTATTTCCTGAGACGACTTGCCGATAATTTTATTCAAATCCTGCCGGTTATAATTCGATAACCCTCTGGCAACTTCAATATTCTGTTTCTCTATGGGATCAAGAACCATAACACTTATTGTATCACCGCGATTGAAATTTCCGCCCGAAGAAATAATGCCCGAAGCAAGCAAACTTTTATTTTTATTTCTAACCGCAACCGTGGCATTGGCATCTATAACAACAAACCCTTTAGGTTTTTTGCCGAATGCAATCCAAGATTTTCTTGATTGAAGTTTTTTGTTGGGAAGAATACATGTACCGATTTGTTTACCGTCAACGGCATCGTAAATCAAATCAAGTTTGGAACCGTTTGTTATAAATGTGGTTACACCCGAACTTGCGGCAATTTTAGCCGCCATAAGTTTGGTTTTCATTCCGCCGGTTCCTTTACCGCTGGAAGAGTTCGGCGAAGCTATTTCCAAAAGTTCATCGGTAATTTTTGTTATCTGCCTAATAATATTTGATTTATACGGAATACCGTCATACAGTCCGTCAACATCAGTAAGAATAAACAGCATATCCGCCTGAACCGAAGCCGCAACAACGGCACTTAACGTATCGTTATCGCCGAAATTTATTTCGTCAACGGAAATGGTATCATTTTCGTTAATTATCGGTATAACGTTTTTCATAAGAAGAAGTTCGTTAAGAGAACTTCTTATATTTATATATCTTTGTCTGTCGTCAAAATCGTATCTTGTAAGAAGCATTTGCGATACCATTAAATTTAACGGTTTAAATGCCTGTCTGTATGCCTGCATTATGAGAGGTTGCCCGATAGATGCAAATGCCTGTTTCTGCCTTAAAAGTTTCGGTTTTTTTGTCAGTCCCATATAGCTTAACCCCGCACGAATTGCACCCGAAGAAACAATGATAATATCAACATTTTTTTCTTTCTTAAGCAATGCAATTTCTTTGGCAAAAGAATCTATATAAGGTATATTAAGTATTCCGTTTTTGTCGGTCAACGTACTTGTACCGATTTTAATTACTATTCTCATAATTTCTCTACTTTTTATTATAATATTTTCTTCCCGGTCTTATGACGAGAATTTGGTTGGGCTGAAGATATTTTTGTTTCTTTAATTTAGGATTATCTTCTTTTATCGCAGTAACGGTAGTCTTAAAATCTTTCGCTATTTTTTCCAAATATTCGCCTTTTTTAACTTTATATTTTATAAATCCCGGGCTGGGGTTTAAATCTTTTTCCTTAACAATATTTTCATAAAACATCTCTTTTGTCCCTTCCGGAATATGCAACTCAAAGTTTTTATATCCGTGCGGGGTACACCATGCAAGAAGTGCCGGGTTCAATTCTTTTATTTTTTCAACCGTCGTCCCCGCACATTTTGCAACAATTTTCAAGTCAATAACTTTATCCGTAATTACCGTATCATAAACAAAAGGCTCTTCGAATTTTAAATTATTAAATCCGTATTTTTCCGGTTCTTTTGCAATTTTAACCGCCACTATAAACTGCGGAACATAATTCTGTGTTTCTTTCGGTGTGGCATTTCTGTTTTTCATATCCACCATCGATGAAGAATTTGAAAATTTCAAATCGCTTATCAGTCCGTACTCTCCTCTGTTGTAGGCGGAAAGTGCAAAGTGCCAATCATCCAACAGAAAGAACAATTCCTGCAAATATTTTGCTGCGGCTCTCGTAGCTTTTTCGGGGTCGCGACGTTCATCTATCCAATAATTTATTTTTAGTCCCAAAGCCTGCCCTCTGTGTGCCATTATCTGCCACATACCTACGGCTTTTGCTCGGGAAACACAGTTGTTATTAAAAAGGCTTTCCACTATGGGAAGATACAAAAGTTCTTCCGGCAAATCATATTCTTTTAAAATCGAGAGAATCATATCTCTGTATTTACCGCTTCTTTCAAGAGCGATTCTCATATTATTTTTTGCCGTTCCTTTCTCGTTTGTATAAATATTCATCCACTTATCAAGAAGTATATCGTCGTAATCCAAAGGTATCACGGACATTCTGCTTCTGTACAAATTATTTTTGTTCACATAAATATCATTCATATTCTTAATTTTTCTTAACATATTTTCGCAATCGGTAAGGAGAAACTCTATTTCTTCCGGCATAAAATCCAATTCATTTATTTTGTTTAAAAAATTATGAAATTTTTCTTCAACATTTTCATATTCGCCCTCTATACATCCGCTTATTGCACCGTTAAGTTCGTCATTCGCCTGCAAAATAATTTTCTTTGTTTTTTTATTTAAATTTTTCTTTGAAATATAATTTGTTATAAAGGAAGGTTTTGCCGCATTTTCTTTTTTTATCTGTTGTTGCTCTTTTCGAGGTTCTTTCTGAGATTCTTCCTGAAGTTCTTCCTGTTGTTCTTCCATAGTTTCTTCTTCGTTATCGATTTCCCGTTCGGCTTGTTCCGATTGTTCGGTTTGTGTATTTTCCTGCACGTCATCCTGCTCACATACGGAAAAGTCAGCGACAAATAAAAAACTTGCCGCAATAAACAATATTAAAAATAATCTAAATTTTTTAAATACCATTTTTTCTTCTAATCTTCTAAAGTTTACCTTGCAATTTTTTTATCGTTTCTTTCGGATTATCGGCGGAAAAAATAAAACTTCCGCTTACAAGGACATCAACACCGGCATCAATACAAATTTTTGCCGTATCAAAGTTTATTCCGCCGTCAACTTCAACCAAACAATTATATTTATTTTCGTCTATCAACTTTCTCAACTCCGAAATTTTAGAAACCATATCGTGCATAAAACTCTGCCCGCCGAACCCCGGCTCTACCGTCATTACAAGTACCACATCAACAAACGGTAAAATATCCAAAATATCTTTAACGGGAGTTTTTGGCTTAATCGATACTCCCGCTTTAATTCCCGCATTTTTAATATTTTTAATCAATTCTTTTTTATCACATTCAACTTCGGCATGAAAAACAATTAAATCCGCTCCCGCTTTATAAAAACTTTCCCAATATTTTTCCGGATTTGTTATCATAAGATGAACATCAAAAAACATCTTCGAATATTTTTTTATTGATTTTACCACTACCGGACCTATGGTAATATTCGGGACAAAATGTCCGTCCATAACATCCACATGAAGCCAGTCCGCACCTGCATCGGCAACCATAGAAATATCTCTGTTTAAATTTGCAAAATCCGCAGATAAAATCGACGGAGCCACCAAAATATTTTTCATAATGTTAATTAAGATCCTTTTCTTCTATTGAAATGTTATTAATAAATATTTTTATTTTTGCCTTTCCGTTAAACTTTACGGGAATTGAAATTTTTGTTTTGCTTTCCCTTACTCCGTTAAAAATATCTTTTTCTCCGTTCTCGTCACTAAGCACAAGACGAACTCTTTTACTTTCCTTGCCGTCGGGAACTATATATTCAAAAGTTTTTTCTTCAACGGCTAAGGCACTTTCTTCATTTGCAACGTAGAAAATAATTTTTGTATCGGGTTTTATTATTTCATCGGCTTCCGGCTTCTGTTTAAAAATATATCCGGGGTTTGCAAGAGCAGTTTTGTCCGCTATAACTTCAACGCCGTAATTTTCGTCAACTGCCCATTTTTTTGCTTCTTCGGCAAGACTTCCTACCCACTCCGGCATCAATAACAATCCGTCAGCCGGAACTCCGTTGGAGACTAACAGATTAACCGAAGAATCTTTTTCTATGGTGGAATTCGGAGCAGGATCTTGCCCCAAAACAATTCCCTCTTCATATTTCAAAGAAGCTTTTTTCGTAAGCTCTCCAAGAACCAATCCCAACGAACGCAACGATATTGTAGCAGCTCTGACCGTTTGTCCTTTTAAGTCGGGAACATATACTATCTCTCCGCCCTGACTGATGGTAATTCTGATAACTTTTCCCTCTTTCACGTTCATTCCCGCAGGAGGAGCCTGCCTGATAACAATTCCTTCGGGAACATCCTGATTAAATTCCGCACCTTCTTTTATCAATGCCAGTTTCGCCTGAGAAAGCATTTCCAAACATTCGGTTAAACTTTTACCCTGTAAATCGGGAACTAACACTTCGGCTTTTTCATGTACGAAAGCCGACATCACCATATTAAAAGCATAGTATCCCGCAACGGCAAGAATTGCAACAATGACAAAAGTTTTTATACAAAACAAGAACAGTTTTTTAATCATTTCGTTAAATACCTCAAAAATATTATTGCTTCGACGATATTATTTTAATTCCTTCCAGCGTAAGTTCCGGAATAACTTCCTCGATATCTTCCATTTCTTTAACCATCAAATACGAAAGTCCGCCGGTAGCTATAACTTTTATTTTATCTTCGTTCATTTCATTTTTTATTCTGTGAAGAATTTCTTTTACAAGCCCGATATACCCGTAATAAAGTCCGGATTGTATTCCCTCAACCGTGGTACGTCCGATAATTTTTGCCGGCATACTGAGATTCACCTGAGGAAGTTTTGCCGTTTTTTGTGTTAAGGCTTCTGCCGAAATTAAAGGACCTGCCGTAATTACACCGCCCAAATAACACCCGTTTTTATCTATACAGTCAAAAGTCGTAGCCGTTCCGAAATCTATAACTATTGCCGCCGATTTATATCTCTCATAGGCAGCCACGGCATCGGCAATTCTGTCCGCACCGACTTCTTCCGGATTGTTATACAAAAATTTTAATCCGCCCGAATTTTTACTTGATATAAAAAGTGCGTCTTTCTTAAAATATCTTTTTGTCAAATCCGCAAAAACATTATCCAAAGACGGAACAACACTTGCTATCGCTACGGATTGAATCTGTTCTTTTGTGATATCTATTTTTGAATAATAGAAAACATCAAGAATTTTTATTGCGTACTCGTCGGCAGTTTTCTTTTTGGATGTCGCAATACGCCAAATCTGAAACGGCTTATCCTCAATAATATTATTGTTTATTTTAAACAAACCTAAAGTTATATTCGTATTTCCGATATCAATTGCCAAAAACACTTTGTTCACCTCTTATTCCGACTATCAACGGAAAATTTTCAATTTTAATTTCATAAATTGCTTCCGGTCCTAAATCTTCAAATGCAATAAGTTTAAAACTTTTTACTCTTTCTGCTATTAAAGCACCTACACCGCCGGTAGCGAGCAAATATATTGCATTGTTTTTCTTTACGGATTCAACAACTTCAGAACTTCTTTTACCTTTACCGATAAGAATCTTAACTCCGTTATCAAGCATTTTAGGCGTATAAACATCCATTCTGGATGATGTTGTCGGTCCGCAAGAACCGATAATTTTATCCGGAGCGTTGGGACACGGACCGCAATAATAAATGCAGGTATTTTTTAAATCTATCGGTAACGGACTGTCCGAATCCAAAAGATCTACCAATCTCTTGTGAGCCTGATCTCTTGCCGTATAAATCGTCCCCGACAGCTCTATTTTATCGCCCGCAGAAAACTTATCAATATTGTTTATTAATTCCCCTGTTGTTATTTTCATAGCATTATCTTTTTCCTTCGGCAGGAGTGGCACTGAATGTTTAAAGCTACCGGCATTGATGCAATATGACACGGTTTAGTTTCTATAAAAACCGCCAATGCCGTAGGCATTCCGCCAAGTCCCATAGGACCGATATTTAACTTATTTATTTCCTCTAAAAGTTCCTGCTCTTTCGGATTGTATTGTTCTTTTATGTTTTTACTGCCGATAGTTCTGAGTAGGGCCTTCTTTGCAAGAAGACCGACGGAAGCAAAATCTCCGCCGATACCAAGCCCGACAATTATCGGAGGACAGGCATTTGCACCTTTCAATTTTATACTTTCAATAACAAAATTTTTTATTCCGTTCCAGCCGTCAAGAGGCGTAAGCATTTTTAAAAAACTTGCATTTTCGCTCCCGCCGCCTTTGGCAAGCATGGTAATTTCTATTTTATCACCGGAAATATAATCAACATAAATATTTGCAGGAGTATTGTCTTTAGTATTAATTCTGTTTAACGGATCGGAAACAATGGATTTTCTTAAATAATATTTTGTGTATCCGTCAGAAACGCCCTTGTTTATTGAGGAAACAATATCTTCTTTGTTACCGTTTTCACCGACAATTTCAACTTCCGTACCGATTTTAACAAAAAAGTTCGCGGTTCCCGTATCCTGACAGAGTGCAATTTTCTTTTCCTTTGCAATTTTGGCATTTTCGAGAATTTGTTTTAATATGTCGTCGGAAACGGAATTGTCGTTTTTTATATAGGATGATACGGCATCATAAATATCCTGCGGAAGATTAAAATTAATATCACCGCAAAGTTCTGCTACTTTATTTATGATTATTTTACTTTCTATTTTTCTCATAATTAAAAATTTGCTTCGCAAATTTTATATTGAAACGGCTTTTACTTTTACGCCTTTTATTGCCGTAAGTTTTTCGGTAAGAGCTGAAATCTCAGTTTCTTTTCCGATAAATTCCAAAATAATTAAGCCTGTTTGAGAACAACTTTCCCCGCAACTGTCCGTAATACCAAGCCTTGTCTTAATAAAACATCCGAACTGAGTTAATACTTCCTGCACGGAAACTGCTATTGATTGTCTTTGCTCTACGGAAATAATGATAATGTTTTTCATACTTTATCCTCCATGCAACCGATATCGGTTTTCCTGTTTGTTAAAAAGCTATTTGACAGACTTTATAAATTTGTTTTTCATCATATCCGCAGTTAAAGCTCTGCTTCTTTTTATCATAGCCATCGCCTGATTGTAAAATTGGTCATAGCTTGCTTTTTTCTGAGCAACTTTTTCTTTTATTGCCTTTACCGCAACGGCTGCCGCAACCTGCGGATAAACTTTCCAGTCGTCCATAGTCGGCAAAATCTGCGTAGGTTTTATTTTGTTTGCGGGAATACATGCCGCAAGCTCCGTCGCAGCGGTAATACACATATTATCCGTTATGGTAGTGGCTCTTGCATCAAGTGTTCCTCTGAATACGCCAGGGAAACCTAAAGAATTGTTTACCTGATTTGCGAAATCGCTTCTGCCGGTAGCAACTACCGCAGCACCTGCTTCCATTGCATCCCACGGCCATATCTCGGGGATAGGATTTGCACATGCAAAAACTATCGGATTTTTAGCCATCTTTTTAATCCATTCTTTCTTTATTACATCCGGCCCCGGTGTAGATAAACATATTAACACATCGGCATTTTCCATTGCATTTTCTATAGTTCCCTGCACGCCCGAACCATTTGTTTCGCAACACATCATCCATTTTTCGGGGTGAGAATCTTTCAATTCTTTTCTGCCTTTATGAAGAGTTCCTTTAGAATCAACCATTATGATATTTGCGGGATTTGCTCCATAGAACATTATCAATCTTGCAATACAAATATTTGCCGAACCCGCACCGAGCATTGCAATTTTTACTTTTGAAACTTTTTTATTTACAACTTTTAAAGCATTAATAAGCCCTGCCAAAGTTACAAGTGCCGTTCCCTGCTGGTCGTCGTGCCAAACCGGAATATGGCACTCTTTTCTTAACGTATAAAGAATCGGAAAACATTTCGGCTGAGAAATATCTTCCAAATTAACGCCGCCGAAAGACGGCTGTAAAATTTTTACGGTATTAATTATTTCCTGTTGATCTTTTGTTCCCAAACATATCGGATAAGCATCTACTCCGCCGAGATATTTATATAAAAGTGCTTTGCCCTCCATAACCGGCATTGCCGCCTCGGGACCTATATCACCGAGTCCCAAAACTCTTGTTCCGTCGCTGACTACCGCAACGGAATTCCATTTATTTGTATATTCGTAGGCAAGCTCGATATTTTTATTTATATCCGTACAAACCGAAGCCACTCCCGGGCTGTACCAAATAGCAAAATCGTTAAAATCTCTTATTCTGCATTTCGGAACAACTTCTATTTTACCTTTATAAAACGGGTGAAGTTTCCTGGCTTGTTCTGACGGTTTTGATGCTGCTTTAAGAAGTTTTTTTGTGTCAGTTTTTTTGGCTTGTTTCTTGTTGATTTTCATAATAAAAACATCCTCACAAAAATTTTAATTTTCAAATATTATAGCAAAAACAAATTCACAAATCAAAGATTTGTGAATTGAAAATTTATGAAGTTTCTTTTCAATTTTTTCTTCAACAATAGCATAAAAAATACACAAGACTACAGATTATTTTAATTATTTATTTTTTAATTTTGTCTCTAAAGATTTATTTTTATCTTCAAGAACTTTTATTTTATCTTTAAGCAACGCTATCATTTCATCTCTTAAAACTAATTCTTTTTTATAAAAATCCAATTCATTTCTATTTTTATAACTTTGAACTTTTGAATTATTATTAAAAATCCTCTCCAGTTCTTCTTGAGATTTTTTAAAAATATTTGCCATTTTTCTGATATTATCTTCTGAAGGTTTAGCAACACCGGAACTCCATTTCGAAACAGCAGTAACATCTATATTAAGTGCATTTGCAATTATTTTTTGATAACCGCGAAGTTTTCCGCCATTAATTTCTTTAAAAAAATTTTGTAATTCTTTCTGCATAAACTCTCCAATAAAAACATTGACAAATTTTATATTTTATGTTATATTATGAGCAATATTGAATTCAATGTTGTTCATAATACAAGCTATTAAAAAAACGTTTTACATAGCCGAGCGGGCTGTTTCATAGCAACAACCCGGGCATCAAATTGTGATATAGCGACAATTTGACAGAGTTATATCTCTCGGCTTATTATAGCAAAAAAATTTATTAATTGAAAGAAGTTGAGAACAAAAA
>CALGGE010000043.1 GCA_937916125.1 uncultured Elusimicrobia bacterium
ACGGCTACAGGCTGCTCTCGAACATATTCCCTTTTTGCTTCGCAACTTTTCAACTGTCGTTGTAGTTGTCGTTCATTGTACATTGTACATTGCCGTTTTCAACTTTTCAACTGTCGTTATCGTACATTGCCGTTTTCAACTCCTTTACAACATATATTTAAAAATTATAAAATGTTGCATATGTCTAATCAATACGGTGGAACAATGCCGGAAGATTTACCGACGGTTGAAAGTATCAAAAACTTGAGAATAAGCAATGTAAGTTGAAGAAATAATGAGGGGGAAACGAATAATGAAACAAAAAATAAATGATAATGATAAAAAAATAAAAAAATTTAAGAAAGGAATAGTTCCCAATAATTCTTTTTCGGAAATTTTGTTATATAAAACATCTGACGGGAATGTAAAAGTTGAAGTTTTTGTTCACGACGAAAACCTTTGGCTTACACAAGATAAAATAGCATTGTTGTTTGATGTTCAAAGACCGGCGATAACAAAACACCTTAAAAATATATTTGAAAGTGGTGAACTTGAAGAAAAATCAGTTAGTTCCATTTTGGAACTAACTGCAAAAGACGGTAAAAATTATAAGACAAAATTTTATAACCTTGATGCAATAATAGCTGTAGGTTACAGAGTAAATTCAAAAAGAGCAACTCTTTTCAGAATATGGGCAACCGAAAGATTGAGAGAATATATAATTAAAGGGTTCACTATGGACGATGAAAGATTAAAGAACCCTACTAATATTTTTGGCAAAGATTATTTTGAAGAACAGTTGGAAAGAATTAGAGATATTCGTTCAAGTGAAAGGAGATTTTATCAAAAGATTACCGATATATATTCTCAATGCAGTGCGGATTACGATACAAACAGCCAAGAAACAAAAGAATTTTTTGCAACGGTTCAAAATAAATTGCATTGGGCAATAAGCAATCAAACTGCAGCTGAAATTATTTATTCAAGAGCAAATGCAAATAAAGAAAATATGGGGTTAACTTCTTGGAAAAATGCACCTAACGGTTTAATTAGAAAACCGGATGTTTCTGTTGCTAAAAATTATTTAAATGAAAAAGAATTAAAAGCATTAAATAGAATAGTAACAATGTATCTTGATTATGCGGAGTTGCAGGCACAAAGAGGAATTGTTATGTATATGAAAGATTGGATAAAAAAATTGGATGCTTTTTTACAGTTCAACGAGAAAGATATATTAACAAATTCAGGAAAAGTTACCGCTGCTTTAGCAAAAGAATTTGCAGAACAGGAATATGAAAAATATAAAATAATACAGGACAAAAATTATATATCCGATTTTGATAAAGTTATCAAAAAACTTGAAAACAAACAAAAGAAATTCTAATAGATATCGTCGTAGCAACAACAAACAAAAACGAATATATTATCGGTTCTTGTAAATATACAAACACTGTTGTCGGAGTCGAAGAGTATGACTTGTTAAAAAAATATTCCGAAGTATTCGGCAAAGGAACAAAATATTATTTTTATTTATTTTCAAAAAAAGGTTTCAGTGAAGGATTAAAAACCGTTGCAAAAAAAGAAAAAATAAATCTTGTAACATTAACGGAAATGTATAGCTGAAAATTGGCAGTCGTCATTGCCGTTTTCAACTATTCAACTGTCGTTCTGTCATGCTGAGCTTGTCGAAGCATCTCGCCGTTCATTATACATTGTACATCATACATTGTACATTGCCGTTTTCAACTCTTCAACTGTCGTTATTGTACATTGCCGTTCTCAGCTTCGCAAATTTTTATTTTTTCCCTTTTATTAATTTCTGATAATCTCTGTTAGGATTATACCACAAAATTTTCATTTTGTCAATGTTTTACATAGACTTTTTATCTATGTAATTTTGAGTTAAAATTTGGCTTAGAATATGAGAAAATAAATACAAGGGGGAATTATGACAAAAAAAGAAGATATTTATCGTATAATAAGTAAAAGAATTCAGGAAGAAAGAAAAAAAGCGGATTTAACACAAGAAGAACTTTCCGAGAAAGTTGATATAACGAGTAAGTTTTTAAGCAGAATAGAATGTAATGCGGATAATCCGAGTTTAGAGTTGATTATAAAATTTGCGGATGAGTTTGGTATTTCTTTTATTGATTTATTAACCGAAAAGAAAGAGAAAGAAAGTAATAATGAAAAATTTTTGAAACGTGTTCAGTTTTTAACAGCTAAATTTACGGATAAACAAAAAGAACAAATCATCAATATTATCAAAAGTATTAAAAACATATTAAGCTGAAATAATTAATTGAACACTACATATTTATCCGTATTGAGCAAAAAGAGAATTTGTGTTCTCTTTTGCCCAAATAACAGAAAAAGATTTTACTTTTTTTAAGATTGTTGTCTTGGTGCAGTTGGCAAAAGTTTCGCTTTTTGTCCCGGCTCTCAAAAATTGCCCTGCAATTTTTATAACCTTCCGCCGAAAGTGAAGCCGATTGCTTCAACGGCATTTTTTATTTCTTCATCGGTAGGATTGCCGTCAACATAAGCAATACCCGTGCTTAAATTTACGGTAACATTTTTTACGGAAGCCAAATTGCTTATGGCTTTGGTTGCGTTGGCTTTACAATGGTTACAAGTCATTCCGTCTATTTTAAAAGCAATTGCATCTTTACTTATATTATTTTCCATAACTTCCCCTTCTTCTCTTTCTTTTTTAAATAATATTGAATTTGCCAAAAGTCCCATCAGAACAAACGAACAACCCACTTTGAAATAATACCAAACTCCGGCAGCACCGTGATGGTGGTGCGACACCATAGAGCTTAAATGAGAAACATCAAACCAGCTTGCCGGCAAAAAATTATCTATAAATAAACCGAAACCTATTGCACCTATGATAAGAGTTAATAAATATATTATAAAAGTTTTCTTTCCGAGAACTTTCCCTATTACCATCATTGAAGCAATATTTGCCGCAGGCCCTGCCATTAACAGAACAAGTGCCGTTCCGGGGCTCATACCTTTCATCATTAAAGCAACGGCTATAGGAATGGAACCCGTAGCACAAACATACATCGGAATAGCCACTATCAATATAAGTATCATTGTAAGCAAGGTATTACCTTTAAATATTGTAAAGAAATTGTCCGGAACAAAATATGCGATAAGCCCTGCAATTAGAAGCCCGAAAAGAAGCATTTTGCCGATATCTTCCATCATTTCAACATATCCGTATTGAAATACTCTTTTGATTTTCTGCGAAAAAGAAAGAGTTACGCCGGTATCTTCCGTATGCTTTGAAACAACTTCAGGTTCGTCTTCGGTAAGAACGTTGGTAACAAGCCCCGCAAATATTGAAGTAAAAAATGCGGCTACCGGACGAACAATAGCGAAAGGCAATCCCATAAGCGAATATGTTGCAATTATGGAATCTACCCCCGTTTGAGGCGTGGCAATTAAAAATGCAATTACCGAACCTTTGGATGCACCTTCCTTATATAATGCCATAGAGGTAGGTATTACACCGCAGGAACATAACGGCAAAGGAATACCGAAAAGTGTGGCATATATTACGGAAAGCCAATTATTTTTCGACAAATATTTTAAAAAAAGCTGTTGCGGAACAAGCACATGCAAAATTCCCGCAAACAAAAAACCCAACAACAGGTAAACCGACATCTCGTTAAATATTGAAAAAATTACCGCAAAAATATCTTTTAATATATTCATTATATTCATTTTCCCCCACTTCTTTAAATTTTATGCTAATAAACTATTTTTTCTTCTTTTTTATCTGTTCTCTCTCTATTTTACCTATATAAAATATCAACTTTGCCAAAGTTTCGTCGCTGATGGTATGTTCCATTCGGCAAGCGTCTTTTAAAGCAATTTCGTTATCCACACCCAAAATTTCGGTAAAAAAGCGGACCAAAACATCTTCTTTATGCTGAATATCATCGGCAATTTTCTGCCCTGCCTCGGTTAAATCAACATAACCGTATTTTTCATGAATAACAAGCCCTTTATCAGCCAAAACATTAAGTGCAATATTGACGCTGGAATTTTTTACATCCAGCTCTTTACTGATATCTTTAACTCTTGCAATTGTATTTTCTCTTTTAAGCATTGCAATAGTTTCAAGATAGTTTTCCAAAGATTCGGTTAATTTTTTATCCGTATTTTCCATAACGCACCTCTTTTTAAAGTTGAGCCGTTGAACGGCTTAATGCGAAAAATATTTGTTTACATTTCAAGCCTGTTAACTAAAAAAGTTATATCAGTCTAACATTTTTGTTGTATTTTGTCAAATAAAAAAAATGTCGTAAGCAGACAGCAAGCAAATTTTTAATATTTTGTCAAGAGGGGGGACATTTTTTCTTCTTTACAAATAAAATAAAATTAAGTAGATTATGTACATAGATAATCAAACCAAAAGGAGAAAGTACTATGCCAGAAGCAAGATGCATGAAATGCAAAAAACAGGTAGAAGTAAAAAATCCTGAAGAAACCATTATGAAAAATGGTATGAAAGCAGTTAAAGGTGTTTGCCCTGACTGCGGAACAAAAGTTTTCAAAATTCTCGGCAAGAAATAAGCCAAGAACAAATTTTAAGGAGTTAACTGTGTATCGGAGATAATATCAAAGAAGCAGTTAGCTCTTTATTTTAGTTGAACAGTTTACTAAAAAATAAAAAGGTAACAAAATGGATACACAACAAAATATTATAAATTGGATAAGTGAAGAATTAAGTTTAAGTACAGGTTCGGTAGCAGCTACCGTTAGTATGTTGGGACAGGGAGACACTGTTCCTTTTATTTCCAGATACAGAAAAGAAAGAACCGGCAACTTAACGGAAACGGAAGTTAGAGGGGTTGCCGATAAACTTCAATATTATATTGAACTTGAAACAAGAAAAGAAACTATCATCAAAAGTATTGATGAACAAAAAAAACTTACTCCCGAGCTGAAAAAGCAGATAGAGCTTTGCAGAGAAAAAACAAAACTTGAAGATATATATCTGCCTTACAAGCCGAAAAGAACAACAAAAGCCACCATTGCCAAACAGAAAGGGCTTGAACCTTTGGCACAGATGATACTGGCACAGGATATTATGGTCGGCAAAAATGTAAATAAAGACGAAATAGTATCGAAATTTTTGAATAAAGAAAAAGAAGTTTTAACCGTCAAAGATGCATTAACCGGTGCAATAGATATTATAGCCGAACAGATTTCCGACAACGCATTATACAGAGGCTTAATAAGAAATTTTATACTTAATACGGGTGTTTTGAAATCCAAAATTAAGAAAGGACTTGAAGACCAAAAAACAAAATTCGAAATGTATTACGACTATTCGGAACCGATAAAAAATATCGTTTCTCACAGAATTTTGGCTATAAGAAGAGGTGCTAAAGAGGGTATTCTTACTTGGAAAATAGATGTTGAACAGGAACAGGCGGTAGAATTGATAGCTTCGAAAATAGTTAAAACAAATATGTGTTTATTCTATCCCGAACTGTGGACTGCAATGAAAACGGCTTTTGAAAGGCATCTTTACCCATCTTTACAGGTAGAACTTTTCATTGCAAAAATGGAAGAAGCAGACACTGAAGCAATAAAAGTATTTGCAACAAATGCAAAAAATCTTTTGCTTGCATCGCCCGCCGGACATAAAGTAATAATGGGCGTAGATCCGGGCTTCAGAACGGGTTGCAAAGTAGCAATTATCGACAGAAACGGCAACTACAAAGAATATAAACCCATATTCCCTCACGAACCTTTCTGCAGAGTTGAAGAAGCTGAAGAAACAGTAGTGAATTTTATTAAGAAATATAATGTGGAACTTATTGCAATAGGTAACGGAACGGCATCCAAAGAAAGCGTACAGTTTATAAATGCTGTATTGAAAAAGAATCAGTTGAAAGCTAAATCCATAGTTGTAAGCGAAGCCGGTGCTTCGGTATATTCGGCATCGCCTTTGGCAGTAAGCGAATTTCCGGATTTGGATGTTACCGTTAGAGGTGCAATAAGTATTGCCAGAAGATTACAGGATCCTTTGGCGGAGCTTGTAAAAATAGATCCCAAATCCATCGGTGTAGGTCAGTATCAGCACGATGTCAACCAAACTCAGCTGAAGAAAAACCTCGACGAAACGGTAGAATCCTGCGTGAACTATGTGGGTGTAAACTTAAATTCCGCATCTACCGAACTTTTAAGCTATGTCGCGGGTATCGGTAAATTGGCAGCTAAAAATATCGTTCAATACAGAGCCAAAAACGGTTCTTTTACAAATAAAAAACAATTGTTGGAAGTTTCAAAATTCGGAGAAAAAACTTTTACCCAGTGTGCGGGCTTTTTAAGAATTGCAGGCGGAGACAATCCGCTTGATAATTCCGCAATTCATCCCGAAAGTTATCCCATCGTTGAGAAAATGGCAAGCGACCTTTCCATGACGCCCGACAACCTGATAGGAAATGCTTCCGCAATATCAAAAATAAATTTGAAAGATTACGTTACAGATACAATCGGTATGCCGACTTTAAACGATATCGTTGCCGAACTGAAAAAACCGGGTGTTGACCCGAGAAAAACTTTTGAATCTACAGCATTCAGTACGGATATAAACACCATAGAAGATTTAAAAGAAAATATGGTTCTTGACGGAACCGTAACAAATGTTACCAATTTCGGTGCGTTTGTGGATATCGGCGTTCATCAGGACGGGCTTGTACATATTTCAAAGCTCAGCGACAAATTCGTAAAAAATCCTCTTGATGTAGTAAGTGTAGGGGAAACAATTAAGGTTAAAGTGTTGAAAGTTGATACCGCCCTATCACGTATCAGCCTTGAAAAGATATAATTACTGTGACCTTACTCTTTGGACAAATAATTATAAAAAAAATAAGCAACAGATATAGCAAAAAGCCGAGAGATTTTTCTCTCGGCTTTTTCTTAGAGCGTTGCTATGTTACACCCTAAATATTTTTGTGATTTTATAAATCATTTCCTTCCCACATCGTTGCTCCGGTTGTCATGTTGTAGTTGTAATGTATATAACTGTGACCTAATTCTATTGGTTGTTGAATTCCAATCCCAAAATTAAATTTGGGATCAGATCCTACCCAAAGTCTAAAACACGTAAAATATTTATTACCTCTGGCGTCTATACCTAAAACCTGATCGTAACCGGTCCAAGATACACTATTATATTTAAGAAAATTCCCATATTCACTATAATAAGATTTCTGTGCAGAAAGAATAGCTCCTTGTAAAGCATAAGCTTCTGATTTTTTAGCTTTATCGGTATAATTTCTGTATATCGGAACTGATACCACCGACAAAATAATCACAATGGCGATTGTGATTACCAATTCCACCAATGTGAAACCTTTTAATTTTCTTTCCATAATTCTTCTCCTTTTTTAGTTTGTTGT
>CALGGE010000044.1 GCA_937916125.1 uncultured Elusimicrobia bacterium
TAACAGACCAGATAAAGATATTGAAAGCGGCAGGAATAAGTGACGAAGAACTTGCGGGGATATATGGAGTAGAACGAATAGAACAAGCGAAGAAAGAAGGAATGCCCGAAAAACCGATATTGGAAATTGATAGAAGAACTATAGATATATCAAAAATACTTGAAAGTGATGAAAACGGTGATGTGAAAGAAAGGATGGTGGAAATAATAAAGGATATAGCAGGAGAAAAATACAAAGAAAAAACTGATGAAGAGATAGGAAAAGTATTAGAACAAATAAAAGTAGAAAGTTTAAAGAGGCTTTTGGAGAATAAAGAAGAACTGGAAAAAGTAATAGAGACTCTTTCCGAAGACAATGCCTTAAAAAAAACAGTAAGGTTATTTTTATATATCATAAACAATATCAGTGAAAAAAGTAAAATAAATATAGCAGATCAAGCTGTCAAAGTTGCGACAGAAATTGTTGCAGCACAAACCTTTAATGAAGCTGTTGTGTCGCAAGCAAAAAGTGAACCGATTTCAGAAGAAACGATTTCTCCTTCACAAGAGCAGGAAAAATCCGGTGATGTAACGGAACAAAAAACGGAGTCTCCTGCTCAGATAACATCAGTAACGAAGACGGAGCAAAAAATCAGTATCAAAAAAATAATTGCAGGAATTTTGATAGCGGTTACATTGTTTGTCGGTGCATTGAATATAAATAATATTTTACCAACAGCAGTAACAGAACAAAATCCTGTTGTCGAGACAACTGTCTCACAAGAAACATCTCAACCGGAAATAAGTTATGAATATTTTCAAACGAATAGTACATATTTTGCTCCAAAAACAAGGGATGATTATAATAAGTCTATTGAGTTTTCGAATAGAAAGGAAGTGAAAGATGCCGTACAAAAGGCATTAAAAATATTAGGTGTTGATAAAAATATAAATATCGTATTTATGTTGAATACGCAAGCAGGGACAAATTCCGCTTGTGCTTTCGGAGATATTAATACGATAATTATTCCTGTTGACGAGTTAACTGTTCCCGAAATAAACATTCTTGTTGCCAAAATTGCTCATGAAACAACACATATAATGAATTTTGATGATATTAAAAGCGGGAGAATATCGGCGATAGAAGATGAAGTAATTGCAACAGAAACAGGGATTGTATGGGATAATGCTTTTGAACATAATATTACAATCAATACAAGATATTACGGAGAAAAAAAGATAAATCATGTTAGTGCAATGGAGCTTGTTAATTTTTACAGTATATTAAATCATGAAAAAGAAATAATTGAAGAATTTAAAAAATTAACCGGAAATTCAAATGTTAAAATATATTATTCCGACGTTGTTTTCGGGGAAAACGGTTTAGGTATTCCTGCCTATGAAGGTTTAAGTCCTACGGAAGTCGGTATAAGGTTGACAGATATGGATACCGGAGCATCAATGTTGTTTGTTGTTGATACGGGAATAAATATCGACGGTGAATATAACGGCGAAAAATTTGATATTTCAGATAATATTTCGGATTCAAAAAATATACGTATTACCGAAAAGAGTGTTCAGGGGACAGCAATAGTATCACAGGACGACAGTTTAACAATGTCTTGGCTATCGAACCTTTTGGACAGATTAAAAATTACGGATTTTTTAGAAAGACAAAAAATAGTTAATATGATTGAAAATTCAATAATTGTATTGGGTGCAATAATTCCTGCCGTCGGAATAATATTTGCAAAAGCTCATTTGACGAAAGAAGAAAAACGGGCATTAACAAAAGAACAACAGGAAGAAAAAATATCACAAATTCGGCAAGCTATGAATGTTGTTTTGCAGGAAGCCGGAATATTTATTCTTTCAATGAATATAGCACAAAAAATCGTCGCCGTTGCAACAGCCCCTTTCAATAAAAAACTTGCAAAAGCTCACACGGGGTGGAATATGAGTGAGTTAAGAAATGTTTTAAAACCGGTAAATTCGGATGAAGCAATTGAGGAAATCGGGCTTAGTGAAAATTATGAAAAAACAATAAGACAGCAGGGAAAATTTATAACCGTATATGATTTTTTTAAACAAGCAAGACAGAATAACAAAAATAAATCCGGGAAAATATATTCCGATGATTTAAAACAATTTGAAAGTTATAACGGTTTTATATTGGGATTAACTTCTTACAGGTATGAAGGGAAAAAATATGATTTTGTATCGGCTTACAAAAGTTCCAAGTTCGGTGCAAATTTATGCGGTTGGTTTGAGGGAGCAAGACAGCTTATATGGGATAAAGTTTCCGGACCCGGATATTCTCCGGGAGACTATTTACCCGAAGTGTTCAAAAATTGCAAGGCAACGAACAGAAAAGTTTATTTTATATTGCCGCCTAATATGAATGCGATTTCCGACGACCAAATAGAAGAAGAAAACAAAGAAAATCTCGATATTGACAAAGAACTCAAAAAAAATGCTGCACAGGGTATACGTATAACGGAAAGAGAATTGAATTTTATTATGAGTAATCCTAAAGAATATTTACCGTATGTTGAATTTGTCGTCGGTGCATATGATTTTCTAAATGTAGATAGCGAAGAAGTTTATGAAAAATATTTTAAAGGAAATACTCTTGCGGAAACTCTTTCGATTATTCTTGAGAATCCTGAATTCTACACGGAAAAAACTCAAGAGGAAAAAGGGAGTATTAAACATAATGCAAATATGGCAGTCGATTCGGCAAAAAACACGGTTTATCCCATAGAACTTCTTCAGGAAAGAGCGGTAAAACTTGGAACGGGTATGGACAGAGAGACAGCGAACGT
>CALGGE010000045.1 GCA_937916125.1 uncultured Elusimicrobia bacterium
TCGTTGATATCAATAATTTTTTTGTTTAAATATTTTAAATTTTGGAAAAAAGATAAAATAATATTATTTTTATTAATCTTTTTATTTTATGGTTTAGCGTTAACTTTTTGTAATAATTTTTCTCAAAGTTTTAAGGAAGTTCAAAATTATTTCATAGGTTGGTTATTCCCTTTTCTTCTCGGATACGCCATAATTAATAAAGAACAAAAGATAAAATTGTTAAAATTATATATAATAATATTTTCTTTTACCTTATTTTTTGGCTTCTTGGCATATTTCAATATAATTCCTAATGAATTTTCATATATTTATTTTACCCAGGATAGCAGACTTGCAGTAATTTGCAATCATACCGTTTTCGGTGCAAAATGCAGTTTTATACTGGCTATGCTAATTGTATTATTTTTATTTATGAACAATAATAAAAATAAATATATGATTTCAGCAGGAATATTGTTTTATATGTCTGCATTATTGTTATCAGGAACAAGAGCCTGTTATATTTCTACATTTGTTGTCTTTTTATTAACGATATTGTTTTATACTTTTAACAAAGGCAATCCGGTCAAGGGTATTTTCTTTATTATTTTTATGGTCGTTTTATCTTTATCCTTTTATTATTTTAATCCGGTTTTGCATAAAAGATTAAACAATACAAACATAAAAACAGATTCCTCGTTAGTTCAACGGATAGATATATATAAACATGGTCTGCAGCTTCTTAAAAATTACAAACTTTTTGGTTATGGTCCCAACAATTCAATAAAACAAGAAGGAAATATTTATAATTTAGCCCATTTTCATAACATTTACCTTCAAATGATTTTGGATTTCGGAATAGTTGGCTTTTTTTTATTTATATTGATAATATTTTTTGTTTTAAAAAAAACATTACTGCTTTACAGACAAACAGGCTCAATATTATACCTTATGTTGTTCTTTGCTTGGATTAGCATATTAATTTCCCAATTGTTTGATTGCTTTTTCAGATCTTCTTTTTTTGCCGGACAATGTTTTTGGATTACGGGACTTATATTAGCTGACGATAAAAACCGAAGTTTGCCACTTTGAGGGGCAAACTTCGGAAGATTCGGAAGATATTGATAAAATAAAATTGAAATTTGTTTGTATTTTATATATAATGTGAAAAATTTTAATTGATTTAGAGTGTCGAGTATCAAATAAATAAAATAATATATAAATAAAAATCGCAAAGCGAAATAAAAGGAAATGCTATGATTTCTTTTATACATTCCGCATCGGTACAGGGGATTGATGCCTGTTTAATTGATGTGGAAATTGATATATCTTCGGGAATGCCGAGCTTTTCAATAGTGGGCTTGCCCGATACATCGGTTAAAGAAGCCAAAGACAGAGTGTTTTCCGCAATACGAAATTCGGGTTTTGATTTCCCTACGAAAAAGATTACGGCAAACCTTGCTCCCGCAGATATAAAGAAAGAGGGCAGTACGTTTGATTTGCCCATAGCTTTGGGCATACTTGCCTGCAATAAAGTTCTTGAAAGAAGCAGTTTGAAAGATATTTGTGCGGTCGGAGAACTTTCTTTAGACGGTAAATTGAGACCGGTTAAAGGAATATTGCCCATAGTTTTAAGCTTACATAAGTTCGGTATAACAAAAATTATAGTTCCCGAAAAGAATAAAAATGAAGCTTGTGTGGCAACAAATATTGATATATATCCTCTTAAAAATTTGGAAGAAGTAACAAAGTTCTTAAAAAAAGAAATTAAAATTGAGCCTTACGGAAAAGAATTTTCCGAAGAGACAAAAAACGTAAAAATTTCTTCGGTGGATTTTTCGGATATCAAAGGACAGTTCTTTGCAAAAAGAGCAGCCGAAGTAGCTTGTGCAGGCGGACATAATATGATAATGGTCGGACCTCCCGGCTCCGGCAAAACCATGATTGCAAAGAGAATACCGACAATTCTTCCGACAATGAATACCGATGAAGCCATAGAAACCACAAAAATTTGGTCGGTGTCAGGTTTGATAAAAGCAGGCGAAAGTTTAATTACGGAACGGCCGTTCAGAAGCCCGCACCACACCACATCTTCTGTAGCACTTATAGGTGGCGGGTCGCATCCTAAACCGGGCGAAGTAAGTTTGGCACATAACGGAGTTTTGTTTTTGGATGAATTGCCTGAATTTAAAAGAGATGTGTTGGAAGTATTGAGACAGCCGTTGGAAGATAAAATAGTTACCGTTTCCAGAGCAAAAAGTACGTTATCTTTTCCGGCATCGTTTATGCTTATAGCGTCAATGAATCCGTGCCAGTGCGGTAATTACGGAAGTGCAAAAGAATGTACATGCTCGCCGTATCAAATAAAAAAGTACAGATCGAAAATCTCAGGTCCGTTAATGGACAGAATTGATATACAGGTGGAAGTTCCTGCTCTTAAAATAGAAGAAATAACACAAAACAAAAATGTTGTTTCAGAATCTTCCGCCGCAATAAAAGAACGTGTTGTCAAGGCCAGAAATATTCAGTACGAACGTTTTAAAGGCAAAAATATTTACTGCAATGCACAGATGGGTCCGCGTGAAATAAAAAAGTACTGCGTACTTGAAGAAAAAGCGGCAACAATGCTGAAAAATGCCATAGAAAAGCTTGGTTTTTCCGCAAGAGCTTATGACAGGATATTAAAAGTTGCAAGAACGGTTGCGGATTTGGCTGCAAGCCCTACGATATCTGCCACACACATAGCGGAAGCAATAAAGTACAGAAATCTTGATAAATAAAATGAGATTATAAATGTCTTGGAGTAACGAAAACAGAAACGAATATCTTTCCTTTAAGGAAAAGCATAAAAATATATTTCTGCTTTTGTTGCTTGTTTTTTTTCTGTTGTCCGTAAAACTTTTTTATCTTCAGATAATTAAAGGAAATTATTACAAAACCGTTTCCGAACATCAGCGGTTAAGTACCACGCACGAAAGGGCATTTCGCGGACTGATTTACGATAGAAACGATAACCTTATCGTCGATAATATTACCAATTACGTTGCGTTGTTTTATCCTTTTGAACAGCAGTATATGCCGTCGGAAGAAAGTGTAGCAAAACTCAGCGAAATTCTGCAAAAAGATATTAAAAAATCCATAGAAACCGGCTGGCGTTACGGACGTGTGGTAAAACTTGCCGAAAATTTAACCGTTAACGAAGCATTTAAAATACAGGAAAACAAACTTTTTCTTCCCGGTATTACCGTAGTAAAAGAACCGAAAAGAAGATATTATGACGCCGTTGAAAATGCACACGTTATAGGCTACGTAAATGAGCTTCGTGCCGAAGAGTTGGAAGATATGGATAACACGGATTTAAGAGTCGGCGATATTATCGGCAGATGCGGAATAGAGCAGAGTTTCGATAAATATCTTCGCGGTAAAGACGGCGGTTTGTCGTTTGAGGTAACGGCAAAAGGTCGCCATAAAAAAATGTTTAATTATGATGCTCCGACTATAGGCAATACCGTATATTTAACCATAGATACCAACTTACAAAAAGTTGCATATAAAGCTCTTGCCGAATCTTCCTCAGGCAAAGGTGCTGCAATAGTATTAGACGTAAATACGGGTGCCGTCAGGGCGTTTGTTTCGTGTCCCGGCTATGACGTAAATAAAATTTCTTACATTAAAGAGTACAGAAAATATTTAAAAGATAAAAAACTTCCTTTTTTCAACAGATGCATACAGGCTCTTTATCCGCCGGGTTCGATATTTAAAATTATCACTTTTGCCGCAGCATTGGAAGAATTAAAATATAATTATCACATAGTTGAAAATTGCACCGGCTTATTTGAGCTGGGCGACAGATTTTATTCCTGTTCTTCCAAAAAAGGACACGGGAAAGTTGATCTTATCTCGGCTATGGCATATTCCTGTAATGTTTATTTTTATAAAATCGGTTTAGCTTTGGGTGTGCGTGTCATAGATGAGTACGCAAAGAAATTTTATCTCGGCGAAAAGACCGGCATAGAAATATCGTCGGAAAAAAGCGGTTTCGTACCTACTCCAGACTGGAAAAAAGCCAAAACCAAAATGTCTTGGTTGAAAGGTGACACTGCCATTTTATCCATCGGACAGGGTGCATTGTGGGTAACGCCTTTACAAATGGCAAATCTCATTTCTGCGGTTGCAAAAAACGGCATATCTTACCGACCGTATTTTGTTGAAAAGATAAGAGATTCAGTAACAAATAAAATTATATATTTACACGAGCCTGCACCGAACGAAAAAATAGAATTATCAAACCATACATGGCAACAATTACATAAATCTCTTGAAGCTGCCGTCGAATACGGCACTGCAAAAAGAACCAAATTCGACAATTTAAAAGTTGCGGCCAAAACCGGTACGGCCGAAAACCCTCAAGGCGATGACCATGCGTGGGCAGTTGCTTATGCTCCCGCGGACAATCCTCAAATTGCCGTAGCGGTTATCGTGGAAAACGGCGGGTTCGGCGGCAGTGTTTCCGTACCCGTAGTAAGAGAAATTTTAAAACAATATTTTCATATTATTGATCCTGTTATCGAAGAAGACGAAAAAGATAAAAATAATATAAAGAATAACAAAAAAACAAAAAATAATAAAAAGAAGAACAAAAAACAAAATGTTAAACATTAAATCTGTTTTTACCAAAATTGCGGAAAATATAGATATCACTTTTTGGATATCTCTTTTATACCTTTTGTTTATAGGTTTTACGGCGATATATTCGGCAAGTTTTAATAATGATAACTTAACAAAATTTGTCAGTACGCAAGGTGCGGCACTCGGTATCGGTGTTATCGGGATGATTTTTTTAGCCGGTTTCAACTATCAGCATTACAAACATTTTTATAAATTCATATATATTATTTCATGTCTGTTGCTGGTGTCGGTTTTGATTTTCGGTATGGAAATTAAAGGTACAAAAGGTTGGTTCAAATTCCCGTTTTTTTCGTTTCAGCCTGTTGAAGTTACAAAAATTATGTTGATACTTGTTCTTTCGGCATATATTGATATCAACTGGCGTTATATTAAAAAACTTTCAATATTTATAAAAACGCTTTTAATAACGTTTGGACATTTTGCTCTTATTATGCTTCAACCGGATTTCTCTTCAACATTATCTTATTTCCCCGTTACGCTTGTTTTGCTTTATGTTGCAGGTGCAAAATTAACGCATATTTTTTCTGTTATTTTATACGGCGGACTGGCGGTATCAATACCGTTGCTTACAACATTTTTTAAACTTCAACCCGACCTGCTTGAAACCAATCAAATTCTTAATTTTTTTGTAAATGCCACATCCCGGTGGCAAAATGCGGCCATCATTTTAGGTTCGGTAATTTTAATAATAGTTTTAATTAAATGGTTCTTAAACAAGCTGAGAATACCTATCGGCTGGACGTACCCGATATTGTTTCTGTGTATAGTTATTGCAGGTTCTTTTTCTTCGATAGTCGTAAATAAATCGTTAAAAGAATATCAAAGAAAAAGACTTATTGTTTTCCTTAAGCCCGAAATTGATGCCCGTGCTTCCGGTTATAATATTATTCAGTCAAAGATTGCTCTCGGTTCGGGAGAATTTTCAGGGAAAGGATTTCTTAAAGGCACGCAAACGCAGCTCGGTTTTCTTCCCGAACAAAGAACGGATTTTATTTTCTCCGTTATCGGTGAGGAAGGCGGTTATATTTTTGCTCAGTTTACAATCTTGTTCTATTTTCTTTTTGTTTGGCGGGCATTGGTTGTAGCACGGCAGGCACGCGACAGGTTCGGTTCCCTTATCGCTACGGGTATTGCCGTTATGTTTGCTTTTTACGGTATGATAAATATCGGTATGGTTATGGGGCTGATGCCCGTTACCGGGTTGCCGTTGCTGATGGTATCATACGGCGGGTCCGGTATGGTGTCGTCAATGTTCGCCATAGGGATACTGATATCCGTCCACATCAGAAGATTTTATTGATATTTTCTTTTGTTTAATTAAATATTTCCTTTTCAAGTAAATTTTTAATTTTTTCCAATTTGCCTTTAAGCTCTTCGTTGTTTTCAATAAAAGAACCGATATCTTCCATATTTATATTTTGTAAATCGCTGTTGATAATGTTTGACAGTTCTCCGTCGTCAACGGTTATCGTGTGAATTTCTGTTTTTACTATCGCACCGAATTCCGCCAGTTTTGCCATAATTCTGTTTATCAGATTTTCATTTAAAAACTGTTTCAAAAAACTTATATCGATAATATCGCTTTGTTCGCCGTTGGCTTCCGCGGAAGATACGGGAACAAACGCAACGGATACAATAAAAAATAACACGGCACAAATCACACACGCTTTTTTAAGTTTTATTTTGTTTATTAAATTCATAATTTTTATCCGAAAACAGAGTTTTACATAATAAGTATAGTCCATTAAATTGTTTTTTTCAACAATAAAAAATCAGGCGTTGGTTTGTTCGCCTGATTTTCCGATAATATGTAAAATGTTTTATTTTTTAAACATATTGTTCTGCCCGAGAATATTTGAAGGATCTAAAGAAAGCTTAAATTTACGCATTTCTTCAATACCCTCTTTGCCGAGCATTGCTTCCAAAAAGTGATGTTTTACCTTGCCTATACCGTGTTCTGCCGTAACTGTCCCGCCCAAAGAAACGGCCTTACGTGCAATATCAAGATACAAACTTTTGCAACGTTCATATTCTTCCCGAGTGGCTGCAATTATATTGGCGTGCAAATGACTTTCGCCTATATGCCCGAAAGTTAAATTGAACAATTTGTTTTCGTTAAATTTCTGCTCGCAAAAATATATCATCTCATGCAGTTTGTCGTGAGGAACGGCAACATCCGTACCTACTTTCGGAATTTTATTTTTTTTCACTATCTCATTTACGCATTCGGGTATTTTATGACGGAAAATTCTGAACTCTTCCTGCTGTTTCGCATCCGAAGCGAACCAAACATCGTCGGTATTTATGCCGTACTTTTCTATAATATCAATCCATTTTTCCATTAATACGTCATAAGTTTCTTTTGTGCAATCCTGCTCAAATAAAATTCCCGCGTCGGCATTTTCCGGTATTACCGGATAATAAGGTTTAATTAAATTCAATGCGTTTCTGTCAAAATATTCCACGGACATGGCGTTTATACCTAATGCGGCACTCTTTTTATTTTGCTCCGATAATGTTCTTACTTTCTTTACAAAGTCCCAGGATTTTTCTTTCTTGTCGAAGAATATTATCCCGCCAAACAACATTTCAAAAGGTCTTATCAGTGTTAATTCCGCAGAAATTATAACGCCGAGTGTCCCCTCATGCCCGATGAAGATATCTATAAGGTCTGCGTTTTTATAATTATAATATGCGGCCGCATTTTTAATATTCGGTAAAATGTATTTCGGCAAACGTAATATTTTCTCGCCGACAGTTGTTTTTAATACGACAGTTCCGTCGTCGGAAGCAAAAGTTTCGCCTCTTTTAATATTTGCATAAGAACCGTCGGTAAAAACTATTTCCAGAGCGTTAATATATTTTCTTGTAGTTCCGTATTTAAATCCTCTTCCGCCGGAAGCATCCGTCGAAATGTTCCCTCCTATTGTTGCATTTTTTTCGGTAGGGTCGGGTGCATACATCCATCCGTTTTGCAGAACATAACTTTTAATTTTATTTACTATTGCACCGCTTCCGACTTTTATTACGGCTTTTGTTTCGGATATTTCCCGAATTGTGCCTATGGAATCAAATTTTTCCGTTGATAAAATTACTCCTCCGTAAGCCAAACAGCCGCCGGTCACTCCCGTACACCCTGCGGCTACCGTAACGGGAATATTTTTTTCGGAACACTCTTTCAATAAAGAAGAAACTTCTTCTCTTGTTTCCGGAATATAAACTTTATCGGCGTTTGCTCCGAGCATTCCCGAAGCATCTTCCAAATAATGTGCAAATATTGATTTATCGGTTTTTATAATCATAATTTTATTTTTTTATATTTAAAGATTGTGCAAAATACGTAGGTTCCAGAGTGTCTATCCCTTTTCTGTACAGGTTGTCGAATAAATATTTTGATATTCCCTGCATTGTTTTTACATCCGACATCGCACGGTGAGCCTGTTCCACTTCTACGTCGAGAGTTCTTGCAATATCACCGAGTTTATTGGATTGAAAGCTGAAATACTGACGGGAAATTATCAATGTATCAAGATAGTACATCTCCGGCGAAGCTATACCGCTGTCCATTATTTGTTTGGAAATAAATCCCAAATCAAAAGGTGCGTTATGACATACCAACACATTGCCGTCAATAAAATCTACAATGTCTTTTGCAATATCTTCAAACCTCGGTGCGTCTTTCACCATTGCGTTTGTAATACCGTGAATTTGCGAATATTTCGGAAGTATCGGATAACCGGGATTTACAAGCGAGGAATATTCCGTGCTGACACCATTTTCAACTTTCAGCATGGCAATCTCGCATACTCTTGCTCCGTGATCTACGGAAAGCCCCGTAGTTTCCACGTCAAGAAATACCAAATTATCGGGATGGTTTGTTTGTATGGGCGAAGGAATCATAATTAATGTATAATGTA
Organism: uncultured Elusimicrobia bacterium; assembly: GCA_937916125.1. Classification (GTDB taxonomy): domain Bacteria; phylum Elusimicrobiota; class Endomicrobiia; order Endomicrobiales; family Endomicrobiaceae; genus Ruminimicrobiellum. The sequence goes on from CALGGE010000045.1 coordinate 8,586, forward strand.
TAATGTACAATGTACAATGAACAACAACAAAACGACAATGTATAATGTACAATGTATAATGTATAATGAATAATAACAAAACGACAATATACAATGTATAATTTTTTGTTTAATAAAATTTAGATAACACAGTAATTATACCTTTTTATTGTTAAAGTTGCAACTTTTCACATTTTATTGTTGTCAATCAAAATAAAAAATGATAAAATAAAACACTATGAAAATTGAGACAGTAAATTTAACCAAAACGTATTTATTGCCGAGACAACAAGAAGTGAAAGTTCTAAAGGGAATAAATATTTCCGTAAATTCCGGAGAGAAAATTGCACTTACCGGTCCTTCGGGTGCAGGCAAAAGTACATTAATTCATATTTTAGGATTAATGGATAAGCCTACTTCCGGGAAGATACTTATTGACTGTGAAGATGTGACGGATTTTTCTTCCGACGAGCTTGCACGAATGAGAAAAGAAAATATAGGGTTTATGTTTCAGTTTCATTATTTGCTTGCGGATTTTAATGTTCTGGAAAATATTTTAATTCCCGTTTGGGAGCATAGAAAAGAAAAGACCCCCGAAGCAATGAACCTGCTTGAAACGATAGGATTAACCGACAGACTCAATCATTTCCCTGCCGAACTTTCCGGCGGAGAACAACAGAGAGTGGCACTTGCAAGAGCATTGATAAACAATCCTAAAGTATTGTTTGCCGACGAGCCGACTGGCGACCTTGACAGAGAAACAGGTAAGATTGTTGAAAAGCTGATGTTTGAAATGTGCGATAAAAGAAATATGACTCTCGTTATCGTAACGCACAGTCCGGAACTTGCCGCAAAAGCCGACAGGAGCATAAATATAATGGACGGAATTATAAAATAATTGTATAATATTCAAAGTATTTTTTAATTTATATTTATTTTTACATAAGGAGACAAAAAGAATGAAGATTTATTTGAACGGGCAGTTTGTAGAAAAGGAACAGGCGGTTGTTTCCGTATTCGACCATGGTGTACTTTATGGAGACGGTGTTTTTGAAGGAATCAGAGCATACAACGGAAGAGTGTTCAGATGTAAAGAACATATTGACAGACTTTACGACAGTGCAAGAGCCATTGCCCTTGAAATAGGTATGACTAAAGACGAAATGGAAGACGCTCTTTTAAAAACTCTTGAAGTAAATAATCTTGATGACGCTTATATCAGACTTGTAGTTACGAGAGGTGTCGGAGATTTAGGACTTGATCCCGCCAACTGTGCAAAGCCTACCGTATTTATAATTGCCGATAAAATTTCTTTATACCCCGACAGCCTTTATGAAAACGGACTTGAAGTTATCACGGTTTCGACGAGAAGAAATTGTCCCGATACATTAAGCCCGAACATAAAATCGTTAAACTATTTGAACAACATATTGGCAAAAATGGAAGCAAAAAGAGCAGGTGTTTTGGAAGCCATAATGTTGAACAAAGAAGGTTATGTCGTAGAATGCAGCGGCGACAATATATTCATAGTTAAAAACGGCGTTGTTATTACCCCTCCGGCTTCTGCGGGTGCATTGAAAGGCGTTACAAGAAATGCTTCAATCGAATTGATTAAAAATAAATTGAATATAGAATTGAAAGAAGAGCTTATCTCTACATACGATTTATATACCGCAGACGAATGTTTCTTAACCGGAACGGCAGCGGAATCAATTCCCGTAGTAAAAGTTGACGGAAGAACAATCGGCGACGGAAAACCGGGAACAATTTTCAAAAAGCTCTTGGTTGAATTTAAAGCTTTAACAAGATCTACCGGAACACCTATAAAGAAAAAATAATTATTAAAAATTTTTAATGTGGAAACTGGCAAGATATGTTTTATATTTGGCGATAGTAATAGGAGCATTTTCTTTTACGTATGATAAAAGAGAATGCTACTATCTGCCTTTTGTTCAAAAAGGTATAGACAGATTGTCGGGTTCTACGGTTAAAATAGGGAGCTTTGCTTTAGAGTTCCCGTGCAGTATCATAGTTTACGGAGTATCTTACAACAATAAACTTCTTATAGACAGAGCAACTTTCAGATTTGAGCCGGTGAAATTTATACAAAATATAAAAACACCGCTCAAATCTCTTTTTTCCATAGATATTCATAAAATTATTTTTGCCGATAACAACTTACCGGACATAGAAAATATCGATTCAAGTGCCATTCAACATAAAATAAACAATTCTCATTACGTAAACAAAATTTTAAATCTGTTTAATTTCAGCTGTAATATAGAAAAAATTTATGCACTTTACAAAGGTAAAGTTATAAAAGCCGATAATGTCAATATTTTATTGAATAAAGTGATTGATATTGAAGCTAAGGTAAGTTTATTGAATTATGATGCAAAAACAAAAGGAAATATAACTCTTGACGGTAAATACATAACAGGGAATTTTTATACGGAGCTTGACGGTTTTATAAAAACAAAATTTGATTCCGTCGGATATTATAATTTTGAAGATAAAACTTTTAAATGTAATCTTTATACGAAAGAACTTTTTGCCGCAGGCTTGGTTTTTGACAACATAAAAACAAAAATCAGCAAAACATCGTCTGGCTTTACGATAAAGTCGTCGGGTAAAGCGGTAGATACTTATTTGGAAACGGATAACGATTTGAATGTGTTGTCTTCTGCGGGAACGATAAAAATAAGAGATGCCAACGATGTTATAAATTCCACTTTGCAATACTTGGCGAAAATAAATAATAAGAGAATAGATTCTTTGCAAATTAACGCAAAAGAAACAAAACTTTTCGGATATGATATAGGTGTTTTAAATCTGAACGCTATAAATAATGAAGATAAAGGCTACAATATTTCATGTATTCATGACTCGGGCAACAGTTTCAGCAGCGTCGTTAAAAGAAACGGCAGTTATAAAACGGAAGTTTTTAACAACAATATAAAGCTCGGAGAAATAACGGGAAATTATAAAAAAGGTACTGTTTCCGTCGATGTTAAAAATCTGTCGGTTAAAAATCTTCCCTTTATAAAAAAATTCAGCGATACGGCAAAAGGCAGAATTTCCCTCTATGGTACGATAGGTGCAAACAAGGGTACAATTCATTTGAAAGGTACTCAGCTTGCTTCAGAAAATTTGAAAGGATTTGATATATCGGGAATACTTAAAAAAGATAAATCTTTATGGACTACGGAAGCCGAAACTAAAGACAGGAAAATTGTTTTGACCGGTTTTTATGAAACTAAAAAGAAAAACGGCATCAAAATTATCTATAACGGGATGGACGCCCATAACCTGCTGAATATGATGGATATGAAAAATTTCCCTCTTTACGGAAAAATTGACGGTACCATTAAATTTTCGTCAATGGACTATATAACGTATATTGACGCCACATTGAAGAACGGTTCGTTTTTAAACAATAAATTTAAAACTTGGAATATTTCGGGCAACGTTTCCGGAACACAATTAAATATTTCGACTTTCACTTTCAGAGGAGGAAAGACGTCCGTTGATATTACGTCATCGATAGATTTTACAAAACAGGAAGACAGTTCGTCTTTCGATTGTTCAATAAAAAATTTCAAACTTAACAACATAAATTTAAATTACGATATGAATTTTACAGGCAAATATGCCGGAGCGGGCGAAATAGCAGGTGTTATTAAAGCGGAAAATTTAACGCTCGACAAATTCAAGTTCCCTCACGAGGCTTTTTTAACTTTATCGTTAAAAAAATTAAACATTAAAGATTTTGTTAACAGTAACGGCTTGTCGGGGGAAGTAAACTTCGACTATGCTACCAAAAATATAGATGCCGTTCTTAAAAATGATAATTCCAAAATTTCACAATATTATCCGGATATAAAAGGCAGGCTTACTTCCGTGTTAAATATTTCGGGTAATATTCAAAAGCCCGTAATTTATTTTGACGGGAAATTAAAAAATGCTCTTTATAACAATTTACTTTTTGATGCCAAAACAAAACTTGATTTTAAAGACAATAAATTCTCTTTAAAGAAATTTCAGCTTACTTCCGGCAAAAAGAATGAAATGCAGATAGACGCTTCGGGAACGGCAACATCGAAAAAAACGAATATGAAAGTAGAGTTTGTCGGTATTTCCGAAGATGTTATAAATAAATTTGTCGGGTTCAGAACACCGCTTAAAGGAACATTTTACGGTAACGGAACTGTCAGCGGTAAACCGAAAACTTTAAAGGCGTCTTTGAATTTGTATGCCGATACGTTGTATGTAAAAACTTTAAAATTCAATTCTTTTACGGCAAAAGCAAAAGCCGACGAGAAAAAGAAAACCATTTCCATAGATAACGCAAAAATAAAAATTTCCGACAGCGAAATAAAAATTCTGTCGGCGAATTTCAATGCCAATACCGGCAAATATAATTCCAAATTTAAATTTGTTAATACGCACTTAGGTCCGTTTGACGTGTTCGGTAATATGAATTTAACGGGTAAACTGATACCGGGAAAAACAGGTTCGAGATATGACGGAACAATAACGTTAAGCGACTTATGGCTTAATGAGGAAAGGCTTGATACTTTGACTCTGAAATACAATATAACAAACAGAGCTTTTCTGTTTACGAGTAAGGAAACGAACCCTCTTAATATTTCGGGAAGTATAAATTTTGCCAAATATCCGAAAATAAATTTTAAAAATATTTTGGTAGGATACAACAAAAGAAAATTTACATTAAACGGTACTTACTTTAACGACGACATAAATTTTAACATCAACGGGAAAAATCTTGATATGGGTACGTTGTCGGGGCTGTTCAATATGCCGATTGATTCCGACGGAGAAATAAATTTTACTTTGAAAACGTCCGGAAGTATTCTTAATCCGAACATAAATCTGAAAGCAAATTCCGTAAACGGTTCGATTTATCATGTTCCGTTTGACGTGTTTAATGTATCTGCGATAGTTAAAGATAATAATTTAAATATCAACGATTTCAGTGTTGTAAAAAATGATAAATACGAGCTTGTTGTTGACGGATATTTTCCGTTTTGGCTTGACGGTTCGTTAAATTCTAAAATGATGAAACGTCCCGTGGATATTAAATATAAATTAAATGATACCGGTCTTTATATACTTAACAATATTTCGGAAAACAGCTTTACCGCAAAAAAAGGTTTGTTGAAGATAGACGGTAAATTGACCGGAATAAGAAAAAATATTTCCAATATCGGAACGCTTTCGGTTTCGGGTAAAAACATCAAAACGAATTCGTATATAAGTAAAATTAAAGATTTAAATGCGGACATTGTTTGGAATAAAAATATATTTAAAATTCAGAAAGCTTATGCCAAAGTCGGCTCGGGTGTTATTGAAGCTACCGGCACGGTAAAAATGCAGGGAATTAATCCGTCATATTACAATATGGGTTTATTTACTTCCAAAAAAGGTGTCCCGGTAGTAATTAAAGATTTGCCAATACCGACGTCCGGCGTATTTAAAATGGAATCAAGCAATTTTGCCAATTATTCCAAAGGCGTGCCAACATTTAATTTTAAATTGCAGGGTGATGCCAAAAAACCTAAACTTACGGGATGGGCAGTGCTTGAAAATACAACTTTTTGTTATCCGTCTCCCGTAAAACAACATTATAGCGAACCGCCTTTTTTTATCAGTCAGTTGCTTGATAATCTGTATGTAAATATTGATTTAAAAACGGCAAACAATACACGTTATGAAAATTCTTATATTAAAATGTTGTTGAGAGGTTCTTTAAATCTTAAAGGGAAACTTGACAATATTTCCGCAAACGGCGTAATTACTTCCGACGACGGCTTGTTCTCATATTTGGGTAACGATTTTGATATTATAAATTCGAAACTGGAATTGATAAATAACGAACTGTTTATTACCGCTGAGGGTGAGTCGGAAGTTTACAGTACTGGCGAAAGTGATGCCGAAATAATAAAAATTTATATAGACAGATCCGATATTAACAATTTAAAAACAAGGTTTGCCTCGAAAAATGATCCCACGATGGATTCCAAAAAAGCTCTTGCAAAATTAACAAAAACCGATCCTGCCGATACAAATGCACTTGATACAAGTACGGATTTTTTGATGAAACAGCAGGCTATAAGAATGTTCAGTTCCAATGTCGCCACACCTTTGGCAAATACCGTTCTTAAAAAAACCGGTATTGTCGATAATGTTCGTTTAGGGTTTGTAAATCAGGATACATTACAGGTGTCTTCCGACGAGGAAGCTTCAATGGCGGAACTTCTTTACGGTATGAAATATTCCGTCGAAAAAAATATCAACAGATTGTTGCAGGTAGGTTATTCGGTAACGTTTGATAAAGTACAGAAAGAGATAGATTTAAAACAGGCTGTTGAAATGTCTTTTAAGGTCAACAGAAATTTATTTTTAAAAGGAAGTTACGGGCTTAATTCCGATAATCCGGAATACGAACCTGAAAAAAGAGTTACGCTGGAACAACGCATCCGTTTTTAATTTACCGAAAATGAAAGGTTTATACATTCATATACCATTTTGCAGAAGAAAATGCTTTTATTGCGATTTCATTTCCGTCGCATATACCGAAAATCTTGCCGACGAATATTTGAACGCACTGGAAAAAGAAGCTTTAAAATACAAAAACGAATCTTTTGAAACGGTCTATATCGGCGGAGGGACTCCGTCGGTTTTATCCGTCAAACAATTATCGCATTTAATATCAATAATCAAAAATAATTTTAATATTTCACATCACTGTGAGTGGAGCTTTGAGGCTAATCCTGAATCGACGACAAAAGAAAAATTGGAATTTCTGTTGAGTTCGGGAATAACGCGGTTAAGTTTCGGGTTACAGAGTGCATCCGATGACAAATTAACAATTCTCGGGCGGTTGCACAATTATGAACAATTCAAGAAAGTTTATTTTGTTGCACGCAATGTCGGTTTTGACAATATAAATATTGATTTAATGTTCGGTATTCCCGAACAGAATATTGATGATTGGCGAAATACGTTAACGGAAGTATTGTCGTTGAAAACGCAACACATTTCGTTGTATCCTTTAACCGTAGAAGAGGGAACCGTTTTTTATAAAAACAATTTTTCCGTCAATACGGATCTTCAGGCGGAAATGTATAAAATGACATGTGATATATTAAAAAATAACGATTTTGAACATTATGAAATTTCCAATTGGGCAAGAGAACAAAAATATTCCCGCCATAACAAACTGTATTGGCAAAACAGGGAATATATAGGGCTTGGAACATCCGCAGCGTCGTATTATAAAAGATACAGATATAAAAACGACCCCGATATTTTAAAATATATTGAAGATACTTTAAACGGTAAAGATACCGTAACGGAAAAAGAATTTATCGACGATGAATTATATGAAAAAGAAACAATTATGCTGGGGCTTCGTCTTTCCGACGGCGTGGATATAAAATATTTTAAAAACAAAAAAGATGTATTGGAAAAATATATCGGAGAAAAACTGCTTACGGTTAAAAACGGAAAAGTCTCTTTTCCGGAAACATCTCTGTTTGTATCGAATTCAATTCTTTCGGAATTTATTTAATATTTAATAAAATACTCTTAATTTTTTTAAAGTTTGTCTGATCCAAATTCAGAGGAGTAATTGAAATATAGCCTTGTTCCGCGGCGAGAATATCCGAGTTTTTATTTTTTTCGCCGGAAATAAATCTGCCCGCCAATTTGTAATAAACTCCGTTTTTCGTTTTCTTTTCAACAACGGTTTCGTCGTATTGCCTTATACCGAGCGGAACAATTTTTATTCCTTTATATTTTGCGGGAACATTTATGTTTAAGCATACGGCAGGACGTCCTTTTTTCTCTTTTTTCAATACCTGCTTTACTATTTTTGCACAGGCTGCGGCAACTTCATCATAACACGGATTTTCTTCGTTATAAGCCGAAACGGCAACTGACGGTATTCCTAAATATGCTCCTTCACGGGCGGCTGCAACCGTACCCGAATAAACGACATCCTGTGCCAAATTCGCACAGGTATTTATTCCCGAAACGACCAAATCTATTTTATCTTTAAAAAAAGAATATAAAGCATATTTCACGCAGTCCGTAGGCGTACCGCCGACCAGAGCAAAAATATTCTTTTTTATTTTTTCAAGTTTAAGATATTTTTTTAAATGAATTGATTGGCTTGTTCCGGACATTTCATGTTTGGGAACAACAACAAAAACGTTTGCAAATTTTTCAAGCTCCGCTATTAACGGCTTCAATCCCGGACCTTTAATACCGTCGTCATTGGATATTAATATATTATATTTCATATAATCCTCTGTTATTATAATTCTGTCGCATTATATAATCGACATAACCGTTTCTGCCAGTTTTTCCTGCGGGAAACCGTTCGGACAAACAATTCTTTTAATATCAATATTGTCGGTAAAATGTTTTTCCGTAAATTCAATTATTTTGTCGATTGTTAAATTTTTTTCTTCGATAACAATTCTGAAGTTTTCTTTTTCCGCCGATTTTGCGTTAAAATATTGATGATTGTCCGTTGCGTACGGGAACGGTACGAACATCACGGGCAAATTATAAAGTTCCGCTTCTTTTACCGCACCTGCTCCGGCACGACAAATCAATAAATCGCTTGCGGCATAAGCATTACCGATATCGTTCATATAGTTTGTTATGAATTTTTTTGTATTAAGTTCGGAATATTTTTGTTTTATCTCTTCAAAATCGTTGTTGCCGGTAATATGTATAAACTGAATTTTGTTGCCGTACTTTGTAAACAAATTTTTTGCGGCGTCAAATGCAATATTATTCAGTTTTACCGCACCCAAACTTCCGCCGAATATAAACACCGTAAAAATATTCGGACTGAGTTTTAATTTCTCCGAAGCCGTTTGTCGGGATATTCCGAAAATATCTTTTCTTATGGGATTTGACGTGAAAACGGTTTTGTTCTTATTAAAATATTTCTTTGAACTTTCAAAACTTACGGCAGTTTTTGTAACGATTTTTGAAAGAATTTTATTTGCCAGTCCCGGAACGGAGTTCTGTTCGTGAATTAACGTGGGAACGGATAACATCTTTGCCGTGAGAAGTACGGGGAAAGATAAATATGCTCCCATGCCGATAACAACCGCAGGAGAAACTTTCTTTAAAATTTTTTTTGTATCAAACAGAGCTTTAACAAATTTAAAAGGGAACAAAAACAAATCTTTTCCTAACTTGCGGGGAGGAGCTTTAAAGTCCAAAATTTCATAGTCATAACCGGAATTTTGTACTATTTTCAACGATATCCCGTTTTTATTGTTATTAACGATAAAAACAGGATTATATCCGTTTTTTTTCAGCTCTTCGCCGAGAGCAAAGCCGGGATATACGTGTCCTCCCGTACCGCTGACGGCAATAATAATATTATTTTTCATTTTTTCTTATTTGCTCCTTGATATATTGAAAAGTATTCCCAGCATAAGACAGCTTATAAGCATTGAAGAGCCTCCGTATGAAATAAACGGAAGAGGCAAACCTTTCGGAGGAATAAGCTTCGTGGTCATTGCCATATTTATTAACACCTGTAATGTCATTGTAACCGTTATTCCGAACGCTAAATATTTGCCGAAATCATCCTTACAATTTTTGCTTACGGATATTCCCGTAATCATTAACATAATAAATAAAAATATCACGACAAGAGTGCCTGCAAACCCGTATTCTTCTCCTATTATCGGAAAAATAAAGTCGGTATGTCTTTCGGGAAGATGTTCCAGTTTCATCTCGCTGTTGCCCGGTCCTTTACCGAACAGTCCGCCGGAACCGAACGCTATCAAAGATAACTTTATGTTATATGAAATTTCCGACTTATTACTAAACGAATTTATATAATTTGTTATTCTTGTCACTCTGTAAGGAAAAAGCATTACAAGTACGATGCATACGGATGCCAATCCTATAATAAGCGAAAAAATTTTTTTGAGTTCTATACCTGCAATAAAAAACATCGCTATGTATGTAAATGACAAAAGGACAAATGTTCCGAAATCTTTCTGGAAAACCAATAACAAAGAAAATATCATAAAATATGTTAAAGGAACTATATTATATTTCGGATTATTGATATGTTTTTGTCTCCTTGATAAAAAATCCGCCAATATTATTATCAAAGATATTTTGGCAAGTTCCGACGGCTGAAAAGAAAAAAATTTTAAATCTATCCATCTGTGAGCACCTTTATGTGCGGAAGATAAAAACGGCAGAAACATTGTAAACATCGTGAAAATATATAATATCAACGGAGTATTCAGATTTTTGATTTTCCGGTATTTTTTATAATCGATAACAAACCCCGTAAAATAAAACGAGACAAGTCCTATAAAAATAAATAAAGAATGTTGAAGAATATGTTTGGCAAATCTTAAATAAGAAGGGTCATTTTTTGCTGCGGAAAATAAATATTTGTAATCAGGTGCACATGATAATATTACAAAAAATCCTATCAGGAGCAACAATGCAAATATTATTATCAAAAAGCGACTGTCATAATTTTTTGTTTTCGGTGAAGTTTTTTTATCAATTAAAAAATATTTAAACATCCGTCCCTCAAAAATTGCTATGCAATTTTTACAACAAACTCTTCAGCTTTTCAGCTGTAGTTGTCGTTGAAACTTTTCAACTTTTCAACTCTTCAACTGTCTTCTTAAATTCTCTCCCGCGATGTTCAAAGTCGTTAAACTGGTCAAAAGACGCACAGGCAGGAGAAAATAGAACAACATCGCCTCTTTCCGCAACGGAACGAATTTTTTTAATTGCATTATATATTGTCCCGCATTCCGTCATCGGTGCCGAACCTTTAAGTTCTCTTTTTATAATGTTTGTCGCTTCACCTATTAAAAAAATATTTTTTACTTTTTTCTTTATTAAATTAAATATCGGTTTGTACGGAGAGCCTTTATCCTGCCCGCCTAAAATAAGTTGAATATTTTTGTCAAAAGATTCCAAAGCAACTTTTGTTGAGTCCACGTTTGTAGCTTTCGAATCGTTATAATATTTTATGCCGTCAATTTCTTTGACGAACTCTATTCTGTGTTCCACGCCTTTAAAACCGGAAATTACTTTTTCCGTTACCGAAACTTTTATACCGCTTAAATATGCCGCGACGGTTGCGGCAAGAATATTATCGATATTATGTCTTCCGACGATATTTATTTTCGGACTTAATTTCGCTGCGGTCTTACCTGATTTTTTTATATAAATCGTTCCGTCTTTATAGAAAATTCCGTTTCTTGTTTTATTATTGTTAAACTCAAAAACTTTTGCTTTTGTTTTGCTGATGTTCTTCCTTAAATATTTGTCGTTATAATTATAAATCGCATAGTCTTTGTTTGTTTGATTTACAAAAATATTTGCTTTTGCTTTTACGTAATTTGCCATCGTATGATGATGTTTCAGATGATCCGGAGTAATGTTCATGCTTACGCTTATATCGGGATGAAAATCTGGAGAATCTTCCAACTGATAAGAGGATAATTCCAGTACAAGAATTGATCTGTTGTTGAGTTTTTTTACGACATCGGAAATCGCAAAACCTATATTCCCCGCAACGAAAGTATTTTTATATGCTTTTTTTATAATCTCATAAATTAATGTCGTTGTGGTTGTTTTGCCGTTGGTTCCCGTAACCGCTATTACCTGTTTAGGCTTGGCGAAGTTTAAAGCAAAGTCAAGCTCACTGAAAACAGGTATTTGTCTCTTTTTTGCTTCCTTCAGAATTTCAAGATCGTTTGATAAGCCGGGACTTTTTATTATAATGTCTCCGTCAAGAACTTTTTCGGAATGTTTCCCGAACTCCACGGAAACTTTTTTGTTGAGTTTCATTTGTTCATAACTTCTTTTTTTACCGCTGTCCGAAGCAAAAACCGAAAACCCTTTTGATACTGCCAAATTTGCACAGCCTATACCTGATTTTCCCAAACCTAAAACCGAAATTTTAATGTTTTTGTTTTTTAACATTTTTATCTTAATTTGAGCGAACCTATAGCTATGATTGCAAGTATTATTCCGATTATCCAAAACCTTATGGTTACTTTTGTTTCCGCAAGCCCGCCCAACTCAAAATGATGGTGCAGCGGTGCCATTTTGAAAAATCTTTTTCCCGTTCTTTTGAATACGGAAACCTGAATCATAACGGAAAGAGCTTCAGCTACAAATATTCCTCCCAATATGAACAGAATCAGTTCCTGTTTTATAAAGACGGCCGTTATGCCCAACAATCCTCCGAGACATAAACTGCCGGTGTCTCCCATAAAAATTTCCGCAGGATAAGAGTTGTACCACAGAAAGCCCAAGCCCGCTCCGAAAAGAGCCATTAAAAATACCGAAATTTCTCCCGCACCGGAAACATGTGCAACTTTTAAATATGTACTTGTGTTGACATTACCTATCAAATACGAAAATATTGCCAAAGTTGCCGCCGCTATTATGATGTTCCCTATTGCCAATCCGTCGAGACCGTCGGTTAAATTTACGGCATTTGAACTTCCGACTATAACAAAAAATATTAATATGAAATACAAGAAAGACATTTCGATAAAGTTGGTTTTGAAATAAGGGATATTCAACGATGTGGCATACACGGAATTTGTGGGATTGAAATATAAATATAAAATTATAAAAATTGCAAACAGAGATTGAAAAAATAATTTCTTTTTTGCCGATAACCCTTTGGGATTTCTTTTTACAAGTTTAAGATAATCGTCAAAAAATCCTATCATACCGAAAAATACCGTCGCGGCTATCAGCCACAGAATAAACGGATTGTCCAACCTTGCCCAAAGCAACGTTGAAATAAGCATTGAAATAATAATTATTACTCCGCCCATAGTGGTAGTACCGGCTTTCAGTTGGTGAGTTTTCGGTCCGTCGTTTCTTATGGTTTGCGAGATTTTATATTTTTTTAAAGTTCGTATAATGTATGGTGCAATCAAAAAACAAATAATCAAACTTGTCAGTATTGCTCCGCCCGATCTGAAAGTAATGTACTGAAAAATGTTAATACCAAACAACGAATAACATAAATGATAGAACATTGTTAACCCTTTTTCGCTCTGTCCATTGAAATAAGTTCGTCATAAACCAAATCCAGATGCATACGCCTTGAACCTTTAATGAAAATAAGAGTGTTTTCGTCTGCCTCTTTCATAAGTTCTTCGCAAATTATTATTCTGGTCATAAAATATCTCGACCTTTTTTTTGAAAGTTCGTTTTTTATGTTGCTGACGAGACTTCCGAACAGATATACGTTTTTTATATTATCTTGAGAATTTATGAACTTTCCTATTTCCGCATGATACTGTGCGGCTTTATCTCCGAGTTCGAGCATATCGCCCAAAACAAGAGTTACTTCTTTGTTCGGATAAGATTGTGCCAAACTTGTGATGGCTTCTTTCATTGAAGACGGGTTGGCATTGTATGCGTCATTAATTATGGTTGCACCGTTTTTTAAAGTGTAAGTCTGCATTCTCATTGCCGGCGGAGTAAAATGTCTTAATCCTTTCTTTATCTCCGCAAAAGAAAATCCCAGCCCGTACGCTGCCGCTGCCGCAGCAAGTGCATTGAAAATATTGAATTTTCCTTTTATCGGCAGTTCTATGGTTTCGTGTTGAGAATTTATATACATATCAAACATAGGTTTGTCCAGCCACAACCTTATATTTTTTGCATAAACGTCCGCACCGCTGTACAAACCGAAAGTGATAACTTTTTTCGATATGTGAGGAATATAATTTTTCAGATAAGGATTATCGTTATTTAATACTATAAACCCGTTGTCGTCAATTTCATCAATCAGACAGGATTTTTCTTTAAGTACATTTTGAGGCGTTTTAAAAAATTCCAAATGAGAAGAACCGATATTTGTTATTATTCCGCAATGAGGACGTGTAATATCGCATAAGGCTTTTATTTCGCCGAACTCCGACGTCCCTATTTCCAAAGCGGCATATTCGATATCGCTCGAAAGGTTGAAAATCGTAAGAGGAACACCTATTCTGTTATTGAAATTTCCTTTGTTGGTAAGAGTTTTCCCTTTTTGTCTCAAGATGGAAGCAAGCATTTCTTTTGTGGTTGTTTTTCCGTTTGAACCGGTAACGTCGATGGTTTTTAACAATCTGAACTTTTGTCTGTAAAATGCAGCCAGCTTTTCCAATGCTGCGGCCGTGTTATCCACTTTTACGAGAGACGGTAAATTCGGATAAAAAATGTTGAAGTCAACGTCGTCTCTGGAATATATTATTGCCGATACTTTTTTTTCTATGGCTTCTTTTATATATTCATGACCGTCTTTTTTACCTTTCAGTGCGAAGAAAACCTGCCCCTGCTTAATTGTTCTTGTATCTATACCTATGGTTGTTATGGGAAGATGAGGATTTCCCAAAATAAAAGAACCGTTAACTGCATTTATTAAATCCATCAAATAAAAATTTTCCATTTTAGTACCTTATATGTTATTTAAAATTTCTTCCGCCGTTTCTTTATCGTCGAAATGAATTTTTGTCGTTCCGATTATCTGATAATCTTCATGTCCTTTCCCCGCAATAAGAACGGCGTCTCCGCTTTTGGCAAACTTAACGGCTTCGTATATTGCCTGCTTTCTGTCAACGACAATTTTATAATTATTTTTATTTATTTCCGTTGCACCGCGTTCAACGTCTTTTATTATATCAACGGGATTTTCTTCTCTGGGATTATCCGAAGTAATAAAAACAAAATCGCTTAAAGAACATGCCGTTTGTGCCATCAACGGTCTTTTGGTTTTATCTCTGTTTCCGCCGCAACCGAACACCGTAATAATACGGGCGGGATTTAAATTTTTAATCGCAAGTATAACATTTTTTAAAGCGTCATCGGTGTGTGCGTAATCAACTATAACCGTAAAATCTTTTCCGCTCGGCACTTTTTCCAGTCTTCCCGGTGCACCTGTAATATATTTAAAGTTCTCAACCGTCTTATCGAATTCAATTCCGGTTGTCATACATATGCAGAATACCGCAAGAAGATTGTATATGTTATGTAACCCTATTTGATTTACGGATACTTTCCCGTTTCCGAAAGAGGAGTTTATAACAAAAGAGCTTTCTTTGCTGCTTAAAAATATATTTTCCGCAACGGCAAACATATTTCCGTTTTTGTTTTTTGTCGAGTACGAAATTTTTTCGGCCTTTATGTTTTCGTCATCAAACAACTTTTTTCCGTAAAAATCATCGGTATTAATTATAGCAAACTTTTTATTATTTTTAAAATTATTTTTTAATCCCTCAAACAACATTTTTTTTGCATTAAAATAATTTTCCATATTTTTGTGGAAATCAAGATGATCCTGCGTAAGGTTGGTAAATACCGCAACGTCAAATTCAATATTTAAAGTTCGTCCCAAAACAAGAGAATGGGAAGATACTTCCATAATCAAATATTTTATTTTTGAGTTTACCATGTCGGACATCATTTTAAACAAATCCAAAGATTGCGGAGTAGTGTTTGGTGCGGGAATTATCGTGTTTGCATATCTGTACGTTATCGTGCCTATCACGCCGATGTTTATATTTAATTTTTTTAGTATTGATTCAAGCATATATGTTATTGACGTTTTTCCGTTTGTGCCGGTAACACCGATAATAAACAGTTTCCTGTCCGGATAATCGTAAAATTTTGCGGCAATGTCCGCCATTGTTTTTGTGATATCGTCAACGACAACGTTTATAACTTTACAATTTTCAATTTTAACGGAAGAAATTACGCATACAGCTCCTTTCGATATCGCGTCGTCAACAAATTTTGCTCCGTCAGTATGTACCCCGCTTAAAGCAAAAAATATATATTCGTCGGAAATTTTACGCGAATCGTAAGACAATCCTTTTATATCAGCATCACAAAATTTCGAAGACTCTTTTATTTTGATGTTTTCAAGCAGTTTGCTTAGAAGCATATTTTTTCTCCTTTTTATTTTTAGCTTTAGCGGAAGTTTTTATGTCTTTTTCGGAAATTTTTTCGTCGGGCGGAATTTTTAAATATTCCAAAGCTCTTTTTGCGATATTTGCGAAAACAGGTGCCGCAACCGATGCGGCATAATAATTTTTCTCGTCAGGTTCGTCAAAAATTACAAGTATCACAAGTTCCGGTTTTTTTGCCGGTACCATACCGCAGAAAGAAGCCATATAATGTTTCTTTGAATAGCTTTTCAGTTCCTTATCGTATTTTTGAGCCGTCCCTGTTTTTCCTGCTACGGAGTATCCTTCGATTTTTGCGGATTTTCCCGTTCCGTCTTTAACTACGCTTTCCAACGCCGTTTTTACTTTTGCGGCGGTGTCTTCGGAAACTACCGTTCTTATCGGGTACACCTTATTATATTCCGTTGTTCCTATGGATTTAATAATGTTGGGCTTTAATAATTTACCGCCGTTTGCTATTGCGGAATATGCACTTACCGTTTGTATTGCCGTTACCGAAAGTTCCTGTCCGAAAGACAGCGTCGGGAGACTACCTTTTGTCCACCTTTCAACCGGTCTAAGCATTCCCTTTGCTTCTCCCGTAAGTTCTATTCCCGTTGCCGAATTAAAACCGAACTTTCGTATATATTCGTGGAACTTTTCTTCACCCAGTTTTAATGCAAGTTTAGCTGTTCCCACGTTGGAAGATTGTTCTATTATTTGTTTTACGGTTAGAAATTTTGCTTTCCCGTGATCGTCTCTTATTACTCTTCCGGCATATTTAAATTTTCCGTTTTCGCAATCCACTTTATCGGATAGTTTAAACAGTTTTTCTTCCAGAACGGCAGCCAAAATTATAATTTTGAAAGTTGAACCGGGTTCGTTGATATCGCTGATTGCAATGTTCTTTAAATATTCTATTTTTGATACCGGTTCGTTGGGGTTGTAATTGGGCAGAGATGCCATTGCAAGTATATCGCCGTTATTTGGGTTTTGTATTATGGCAACGGCTTTTTTTGACTTTGTCCTTTTTAAGCCTTCGCTCAGTTCTTCTTCCAAAATAAATTGAAGTTTTCTGTCTATTGTAAGGCGGACATCGTTGGGCGAAATAATATTCTTATCTTCTAAATAATCCGAAAAAATTTTGTTATTTCCTATTGTGTATTGCTGTCTTTTTATGTTTTCTCCCATCAGTTGTTCGTTGCAAAATTTTTCTATACCGTATGTACCTTGTTCTTTGGAATCCGTTTTTCCTATTATGTGTGCGGCCAAACGTTGTTCCGGGTACAATCTTACATAGCTGCTTTCCATTCCTATGCCGGGGATTTTTTTATCCAGTATTTCCGTTGCGACTCTCTCGTCTATATTTTGTTTTATCGGAATGTAAGATTTCTTTTGTTTTATAAGTTCTTTGTGACGCGGTTCAAAAAATATATTGAATCCGTTTAATATTTTTTCGGTTTTTGCCGCATCTTTCAGCATTTTTGCATCGATATAGAGGCTGTATTTTTTTATGCTCATGGCAAGTATACTTCCGTTTCTGTCTAAGATGTTCCCTCTTTTTTGTTTTTCCGTGGCTTGTTTATGGACAATATTGTTGCCGTACTTATTTATGTTCGAATAGTTTATTACCTGCAGGTATAACAGACGTGCGATTATTAACAGAAACAGAATAAAAAAAGATAATATAACAATATCGCTTCTGTTAAATGAAAATTTTATTGTCTTATTTTTCTTTTTGGATGATTTAAAAAATAATTTGTGAGATTTTTTTTTATTTTTATTAGTCATTTAATAATATTGTTTAATTATTTAATAACCGTTATTCTGTCCTGAGACGGTTTTGAAAAGTTTTTTTCTTTAGCCGTTTTAACAAGTTTCTCCAATGCGAGTATGGAATTTATTTCCGATTTTATCAAATTGGTTTCGTTTTCTATTTTTTGATATTCTGCTTCAAGGTTATTTACTTTTATTTCAACCATTTTCAGCTGATTCTTTTCAAAAATAACAAAAGCTAATGAAAGAATAACCAAAAATACCAAACTTATTACGGTTACAAAATTTTTATTCATAAATTTTTTCCGATACTCTTATTTTCGCACTTCTGCTTCTCGGATTATTTTTAATTTCTTCTTCCGTAGCAGTGATAACTTTTTTATTTATTATTTTTAAAGTTTGTGCGGCTTTGAACGACTGTTTTACAATTCTGTCTTCAAGAGAATGATACGATATTATTACCGCTCTTGCTTTCGGTTCCAAAATATTTTCCAAAGAATTTAACAAATCTTTCAAACTGCCAAGCTCGTCGTTGACATAAATACGCAAAGCCTGAAATACTTTTGTTGCGGGATTAATATTCCCCTTTGAATATTTGACGGTACATATTATATCTTTCAGTTGATTACAGGTTTTAATATTTGTTTTTATTCTTGTATCAACTATCTTTTGTGCTATTTGTCGTGCAAAACTCTCTTCTCCGTACTCAAAAAATATCCGTTCGAGTTTTTCTTTCGAAAAAGTATTTACTGCTTCGTAAGCGGATAAAGTTTGTCTTTTATCCATTCTCATATCAAGAACGGCGTCGGAATTAAACGAAAATCCTCTCGATTTATCGTCAAGCTGTTTTGAAGAAACTCCCAAATCCGCAAGCAAGCCGGAAATTTTGGGAATATTTAAATCTTTTAAATTTTTTTCTATATTTCTGAAATTATCGTTGCAAAAAATAATTCTGTCTTTTACGCTTGTCAAATTCGGATTGGTTTCAAATCTTTTTAAAGAAGTTTCGTCCTGATCAAAAGCTATAATTTTTATATTTTTATGTTTGTTTAACAAAAACAAACTGTGTCCGCCGCCGCCGAACGTACAGTCAACATAATAACCGCTTAATGACGTTATCAAATATTTGTCCGTTTCATTAAGCATTACCGGTTTATGATAATCGTTTTCAGTATCCATAAAATATTTAATTTCCGACACTAATTATTATAATGAAGGGCAGATGTTCATACACCGAATTCCGTAATGCTTACAAAGTAAACACTTGCGGTCATTTCTCTGCTATATAAATTACTTTATATAGTCAAGCGACAACAACTGCTGTCTTGCTTTCCGGTAAGGATTTAGCCGTTTCATTTCTCGTCTTTGTCATAAAACTTATAACGAAAATTATTCCTGATTCGCAAGTAAAACTTTTGAAAAGGAACGCTTTTCCCTTTCGGGTAAAGCCGTCACTGTTCGCACCTCTGTCATTGCTGACTGCGGGAATTGCCCGCTACCGTTTTTCTCTCTTTCGAGAGAGTAAAGTTCGGACTTTCCTCTTTACAACAAGTGTAAAGCGACCGCCGAACATCTGCCCAAAAATTACCTTACAATTTTTATTGCCGTTTTATCTGTCATTCCCGAAATTCGTAGTCGGAAATCCCGTCGTTGCCGTTGTAGTTGAAACCTTTCAACTCTTCAACTTTTCAACTATTCAACTGTCGTTGTTGTACATTGTCGTTCTCAACTTTTCAACTATTCAACCGTCTTTCTGTCATGCTGAGCTTGTCGAAGCATCTCGTCGTTCATTGTACATTGTA
>CALGGE010000046.1 GCA_937916125.1 uncultured Elusimicrobia bacterium
CCTTAGACAATTTTTCTTTAGAATAATATTTTTTCATAAAATTTTTTACGTCATTTATCGTAACTTTATCTATATTTTCCAAATACTTTTCAAATTTATCCAAATGTCCGTACAGTTTCCAATATCCGTACTGACCGGCCTGTTCATTAAAAGTCTGCATACCGAACAACCAATCGGACTTGATATTTATTTTTACTCTGTCCAGCTCTTCCCGTGTAGGACCTTCAACGGAAAACTTATCAAGCTCATCTATAATCGCTTCAACGACTTTTTCATATTTATCTTTATCAAATATTGCAGAAACATATGCCGAGCCGGTACCTGCCAAAGTTAAAAAAGAAGAAGCTACGGAATGCACCAGCTGTTTATCTTCTTTCAAAACTTTATTTAATCTTGAAGATTTGCCCGCACCGAGAATATTCAAGGCGACATCGGCCGCAAAAATATCGTCGGAACTCATATCCGGTCCCAAAAAGCCCGCCAACATATAAGTATGAGAAAGTTTATCGTAAGTTTTAAATTCCGTTCCGTTTTTGAAAGGTTCGATAATGTCGGGAGCAACATATTTCGGATTTGTATTTTGATTTTTTCCCAAAGTTTCCGATATCACTTTTTTTGTTTCGGATACATCAACATCTCCCGCTATGGACACTACCATTCTGTCGGGCGTATAATTTTCTTTAAAATACCTGATTATTTCTTCTCTCGGAATATTTGCAATTACTTTATCACTGCCGATAACACTGTTTTTGTATGTACTTTCTTTGTACATATTTGCCATAAAATATTCAAAAAGTTCCGAATGAGGATTATCTTTATGTCTTTGAATTTCTTCTATAACAACTTTTCTTTCGGGGGTTATTTCGTTTTCGGGGAACAACGGATTTGTTACCATATCGGCAAGCATTTTTAAGGCTTCAATATATCCGTCTTTCTGTATATCAATATAAAAACAAGTATATTCTTTCGACGTAGCGGCATTTATCAACCCGCCCATTTTCTCAACATTTTCGGTTATTGTGTTTCCGGGATAATTTTTGCTGCCTTTAAAAACAAGATGTTCTATAAAGTGCGATAATCCTGCCTGCTCCGGCGTTTCGTTAATTGAACCCGTTCTTACCCAAATATTTACCGAAACTATGGGAACGGAAGTATCTTTTTTTATGACGGCAGTCAGACCGTTTTTAAAATTCATAAATTTTACTCCTTTGAGCATATTACAATACGCCTGTGATGTAAATAGTGATAATATAATTAATACTAACAGTTTTTTCATAATATTTTAATCTAAAGATTTATGAAACCGTTCAACCTTTTAATTTTTCAGCCGATCTCATTTTCTTAAATAAATCGTAAATCGAATATGCCCATAAAGCGGCAAAAGAAATGTTAAACATCAACATAAATGTTGAGTTATCTTCTTTGAATTTATAAAAGATTTCTTTGAATTTTTCCAAACTTTCCATGCCGATATTCATCATGGCAAGCGGGTCTGCATTTTGAAAACTTTCTATCGTTTCGAGTGTTTCTCTGCCGACCGAAGATACAAATTTAAATGATAAAATCACCAACAAAAATAAAGAAACGGAAATAAAAAGAGAGGCTTTTTTCCATTCTTTCACTATCAAATGTCCCGCACCGGGACCAAGCAACAACGTAACAAAACTTGCCAACAAAAATAACAATTTATTTTTCATAACCGTTTATTGTTTTTTTATTAATTCTTTTGCCAATTTGGCGGCATCAATAGCATCTTTGGCATAACCGTCGGCACCTATACTGTCTGCAAAAGTTTTTGTTACAGGTGCGCCGCCTACCATAATTTTGGCATTTATGTTTAATGCTTTCTTTAAGTTTATAACATTTTCCATTTCCACCATGGTTGTAGTCATCAATGCGGAAAGCCCTATTATATCGGCACCAATTTCTTTTGCCTTTGCAACTATGGTTTCTTTATCTACATTTTTACCTAAATCTACAACTTCAAATCCGAAACTTTCAAGTACGGCACAGACAATATTTTTGCCGATATCGTGGACATCGCCCTGAACGGTAGCCATAACAACTTTTCCTGCAACTGACTGTTTTTCTTTTTTAAGAAGAGGTTTTATGTAAGAAAATGCTAACTGTGAAGCTTCCGCCGACATTATAACCTGAGGGAGAAAATATTCCTTTGAATTAAACTTTTCGCCTACGATATTTAATGCTTTTAAAATAAGTTCGTTCGATATCGTCAACGGTTCAACGCCCTCTTTTAATATTTCTTCTATTAGCGGTTTTATATAATCTTTGTCGCCGTTTATTATGGAATTGAAAAATTTCTCTTTCGGAGATAAAATTTTGTTTTCCGCAATCGGTTTTTTAGCTACTCCCGAATATTTTTCAATATATTTTTTTGCATTTTCATCTTTTCCAGTTAATAAATTTCTTGCATATTCGTCGTCAATAGTCCAGTCGGCATTCGGGTTGCATATTGCCATATCAAGTCCCGCTTCTACCGCCATTTTAAGAAACGTTGAATTGATGGTTTGTCTTGACGGAAGTCCGAACGAAATATTTGATATTCCCAATATGGTTTTGCAGTCCCACAGTTGCATTTTTGCCTGCCTTATTGCCTGCAGGGTTTCCGCAACCTGTTCGGGAGAAGAGCTTACCGAAAGCGTTAAGAAATCGAAAATTATCTCGGTTCGTCTTACGCCTATTTTAGAGGCATAGAACAAAATTTTCTCTACGATGTGCATTCTTTCCTGCCAAGTTTTAGGTATTCCTTTTTCATCTACGGTTAAACCTATAATACTTGCACCGTACTTTTTGGCAATGGGAAGAATTTTTTGCAATTTTTCCGTCTCTCCGTTGACGGAGTTTATTAAGGGTTTGCCCGCACAATTTTTACAGGCTGCTTCCAATGCGTCAACAAAACTCGAGTCCAAAGACAAAGGAACATTTACTATCTCCTGTATTTCGTTGACCGCGTTAGTTATAAGTTTGGCTTCATCAGCTCCGGGCAGCCCCATATTAACATCAAGAATATCTGCACCGTTTTGTACCTGCGTTCTTGCTTCGGATTTTACAAGCCCGAAAACATTTTGTGAAAGTTCCGCCTGAAGAATTTTTCTTCCCGTAGGATTAATTCTTTCTCCTATCTTTATGGGTTTTTGCAATAAGTTTAAATCTATTGCACGTGTTCTGGACGATAAAAGATGATGTTTAACGAATTTTCTTTTCACGGGAGATTTATTTTTTAAATTTTCCGATAGAAGTTTTATATATTCGGGTGTTGTTCCGCAACATCCGCCAAGCATATTTATACCATAATTGTATGCCTGCAAAGAATAATTTAAAAACTCTTCCGGTGTTCCCGGGAAAACGGTTTTTCTGTTAATAAATTGAGGCATACCCGCATTCGGCTTAAACGATATCGGAAGATTTGTATTTTCCGACACAAACTTTGCAAGTTTTAACAAATCTTTCGGACCGACGGAACAATTCATTCCCAGTCCGTCAACTCCCAAACTTTCAGCCATAGCAATAAAACTTAAAACGTCCGTTCCCGTCACGGAAACACCCTCGCTTGTAAACGTCATTTGCGTTATAACCGGAATATCCTCGCAAACTTCTTTCACGGCAAGAACTGCAGCTTTCAGTTCTTTAATTTCCGTCATTGTTTCAATAATAATCAAATCAACTTTTGAATCTATAAGTATTTGTGCCTGCTGTTTAAAAGTTTCGTAAGCCGTATCAAAAGAGATATTTCCCAAAGGATAAAGATATCCGCCTAACGACGAAATATCACCTGCAACAAAGGCACCCGTTCTTGAGGCTTCTTCTTTGGCTATATTAACACCGGCATGAATAATGTCTTCTATTTTATTTTCTAAATTATATTGTGCAAGTTTTAATTTGTTTGCACCGAAAGTATTTGCAAGAATAACATCCGAACCCGCGTCAATATAAGAAGAATATATTTGTTTTATTCTTTCTGGGAATTTGATATTTAATTCCTCAGGCGTAGAAACTCCTTCAAGAAAATTATATTTCTGAAGTTCCGTTCCTGTCGCTCCATCAAGAATCAAAATTTTTTCGTTTAGTAATTTTTTAAATTCAAGTTTATTCATATCCGTATATTATAGCATAAAATAAAAAAATAATGGAAATAAAAAATGTCTTAAAGATGTTTCTGTAAAAAAACATTAATTGTCTCCTTTTTAACAATTTTTTCTTGAACGGAAAATAAAAAGAGTGGGATTGATGCTATGTTTCAATCCCGCTCTCGTCAGAAATATTGCTATGTTATATTTCTGAAAATTAGGCTTCAAAAATTGTTGAGCCGGTTGTTATATCATACCATAACCTTAAACAAGTTTTATCTATCGAACCTATTCCCTCAGGTTTTACTACCGAAGCACCAAATTTATAAAGTTTAGAAACGACTGTATCATGCCCTGCAGAAAACCAAGTAAAATACTTATTGCCTCTGGCATCTATTCCGGTAACTTCATCATTACATGTCCATAGTGCACTTTTAGCACTGGTACAAGAATTATCCAAAAACATACCATACTCACTGAAGTATGCTTTTTCAGCAGAAAGAATTAACCCAAGCAAAGCATATCCCTCAGCCATTTTTGCTTTATTAACATATCCTCTGTAAACGGGAATAGATACAATCGACAGAATAATAACGATTGCAATCGTTATTACCAACTCCACTAATGTGAAACCTTTTAATTTTCTTTTCATAATTCTTCTCC
>CALGGE010000047.1 GCA_937916125.1 uncultured Elusimicrobia bacterium
ACAACTTCTTTAAATTCTTGATATATTAATGCACTTATAAGCATTATAAATGATATCCGAAGTTTACCACTTTCTGAAGCTTATCCCTCAAACCGGAAAACTTTGGAAACCAATATGATAAAGTTAAAATGTTAGATAAAAATATTGAATATATTTGTATCGGGAAAAATTAAACAATCTTTAATACTTAAAACAAAAAAGACACCTGTTAATCAGGTGTCTTTTTTAGGATTTTATTGACAATATTTTAAAAAAAATCTAAAATATTTAATATGACTAAACAAAATAGCTCAAAATTAAAACGAATTTTAGAAATGATACCTAATAATTCTTTAGTAACTACTCAATGGTTAAAGAAGCAAGGTATATCAAATACATTATTGCATTTTTATACCAACAGCGGTTGGCTAAGTGCAGTTTCTGTTGGAGTATATAAAAAATTATCGGATGATTTTGATATGGATGGTGCAATATATGCTTTGCAATCTCAGCTAAATTTAGCGATTCATATCGGAGCACTTTCTTCTTTAAGTGAAAAATATAATTTATCTCAGAATATAATGTTTAACTACAAAACAGTTTTATTTGGATTAAAAAAAGAGAAACTTCCGAAATGGTTTAAAACTATTTTTAAAAACAAATATGATATTTTTTTTACTGATTTTTTACCGGAAAATTTAGGAATAGAAATTTATAATAATAAATCTTTTACAACAAAAATATCAAGTATGGAAAGAGCTATATTGGAAGTTTTATATCTTGTTCCAAATGCTATAACAATACAAACTGCGTATCAGACAATGGAAATGTTATCGTCACTTAGACCTAATTTGTTACAAAAATTACTGGAGAATACAAATTCCATAAAAGTAAAAAGATTGTTTTTATATATGGCTGAAAAATGTAATTATCCTTGGTTTGAAAAATTGAATTTAAAAAGGATAAATTTGGGAAAAGGAATAAGGAAAATTACTTCCAAAGGAAAATTTGATAAAAAATATAAAATAGTTATAGGTAATGTGGAACAATGAATAAAATTTATGAAGATAAAGTAAGATTGTTGGTTAGAATATTGCCATATGTTGCAAAAGAGAAAATATTTGCTTTAAAAGGTGGAAGTGCGATTAATTTGTTTTATAAAGATTTGCCAAGATTATCAGTGGATATTGATTTAAGTTATATATTGTTTGATAAAAGAGATGTTGCATATAAAAATATCAATTCTTCTCTGGGAAAAATTTCTCGTAATCTTAAAAATATAGGGATAAAATCCGTATTGATGGGACAAGAGAATAAGAAACTAGTTTGTTTTGATAATTTAACAACAATAAAGATAGAGCCTAATTATGTTATAAGAGGTTTTATTTTTGAACCTATTGAAATGGAAACGTGTGAGACGGTAAATAAAAGTTTTGGTTATGCAAAAATGAAAGTTATATCAAAAAATGAGTTGTATGGTGGAAAGATCTGTGCAGCATTGGATAGACAACATCCGCGGGATTTGTTTGATATAAAAGAAATTATTGATTCTAATGAATTGACAGGAGATATAATAAAAGGTTTTATTATTATGTTATTGGGACATGATAGAACTTTTCATGATTTACTTAATCCTAATATTTCAGATAAACAGATTGTTTTGGAAAAAGATTTTATTGGAATGACAAATAAATCATTTACTTATAAAAATCATTTGGAAACTTTGAAAAAATTAATCATTATAATTAGAGAAAACATGGAACAATACAAAAATGTTTTATTAAAATTCGTTTCTTTAGATAAAACTTGGATACAAGATATTGATATCCCAAATATAGAAAAACTTCCTGCTATACAATGGAAAATAAAAAATTTGGAAAAATTAAAGCAGACTAATATCAAAAAATTTGAAGAACAATACGATAAACTTGCGGAAATTTTTTTGAATTAATATAACAGTCATAAATATTTAATTTTTAAGAAATAAAAGAAAATTATTAGGCGGGAAGTTTAAATTTTCTTTTTCAAAATAGTTTTGATAAAACAATTCTTTAATATGTAACCCCAAAAGACACCTGTTAATCAGGTGTCTTTTTTATTGTTTGTTTTAGAGACTAAAATTCAGTAATTTGCATATAAATACTTGACAAACAAATGAGTTTGAAGTATAATATTGTCGAGGTAGTATTATATGATATCAGTTAAAAGAGAAATTCAGAGAAAAATAAATTTAAATAAAGACTATACTCATATTTGGAGTATAGATGATTTTAATAATTTATCCCGAATAAGTGTTCAAAAAGCATTTAGTATTTTAGAAAAAGAACATTTTATAAAAAGGATAAAAAGAGGTTTTTATTATCGTCCCATAAAAACTGTTTTGGGAATGAATTCTTTTGATAAGCATCAGTTTGCAATAGCAAAAATCAGAAATAAAGGATCTTTTTATTGTTATTCCGGAATTAACGGTTATAATATGCTTGGTTTTACGACACAAATGTCCAATATAATTACTTTAGCCAGTGACTATAAATGTAGAAATTTTGATAATGTAGTATATATCTATAGAAAAAAAGTTATTGATGGGGGAAACGCAGAAAGGATAGTTTTGGATTTAATTAATGATATAAAAATAATTCCTGATACCACTGTTGAATTTTCTATTTTACATATAAAAGAGTTAATAAAAAACAAAAAAGTAAATTTGATTTCATTAATAAAAACAGCTATAGATAAGAAAATTCCTATAGAAACACCGAGAGTAAAGGCTGTTGTAGGTGCAATAGGAGAAGAATTTAATGCGGATGAAAAATTGTTGAATAAATTAAAACAAACAATAAACCCTACAACGAAAATATTTTTAAATATCGGTAATTCTTTACCAAAAGCAGGAAACTGGAATATAGTTGAAGAAAAAGGAGAAAATAAATGAAATATGTTCATCAACATAATGATTTTGATTTGTTTATAAATCAGATTGCAGATAAATTGCAAATAGACAAATTTGTAATAGAAAAAGATTATTGGGTGACCTATATTTTAAAAAATATCAGTAAATCAGAATTTAAAGATGAGATGATTTTTAAAGGCGGAACGTGTCTTTCAAAAGCATATAATTTGATAAATAGATTTTCAGAAGATATTGATTTGTTGGTAATAGAAACTGATAAAACTATATCAAAAAGGCAGAAAGAATTGAGATTAAAAAATTTTAGAAATTTTCTTGATACGATTTCAGATATAAAATATGTTTCAGGAAACAGATCTGATTTGTATGCAAGCTTTAGGTATGGTTTTGATACTAAACGCGAGACAGGTATTATTTCTAAAGAAGTTTTATTGGAACCCGGCTATAGAGGCGGAATAAAGCCTAAAATTGAAACAAAAAAAATAACATCTTTTATAGAAAAAGAGCTTTACGGGAAATTGAATGAATATGATACTAAGCCGTTTGAAATAAAAGTTTTATCTTTAGAGAGAATTTTTATAGAAAAACTTTTTGCAATAAAGGAACTTTTCGAAAAGAATGTTGTTGTAGCAAAAACAAGGCATTATTATGATATTTACAAATTATTACAAATGAAAGAAATAAAGGATTTGTTGAAAAATACAAATGAAATTGAAAGTGTTGTTGAAGATATAAATGATGTAAATAAAAAATATTTTAATATAGAACCTATTGCGTGGGAAGATTTAATAAATCATAAATCAATAAAACCGGATAAAAATTTGTTTGAAAAGTTAAATAACGGATATATTAATGACAAACAACTTTATTTTAAAAAGCAACCTGATTTTAAAGAAATTATTGCTCGTATTAATGATATTTTATAAAAATAAAAAGTTTTTTTGCAATATTTAAATTATTAGGCGGGAAGTTTAAATTTTCTTTTTCAAAGATCTAATGCTTTTTATATAACGGTATCCATATCGTAACACTGGTATCTATCAATAAATTTTCCTTTTATCTAAATTTATTTTTTATCTTAAACTTTTCTTATATGTTTTTCTTGTTTTTTATTTTGCAAAAAAAATGCAAAATTATTGACTTTTTATAAATTTTTGTATATAATAAAGATGGTATTTGCAAATAAAATACGAAAAATATTGAGGATAGTAATGTTATTGGAATTTAAAACTAAAAACTATAAATCGTTCAAAGATGAGCTGTTTTTTTCTATGATTCCTGCTCCAAAGCAAAAGGGACTGGATTATAGTGTCTTTCATAAAGAGATAAATGGTAAAATATACAAAAGTTTATCTACTTCCGTGATATATGGAGCAAATGCTTCCGGAAAGACAAGTGTTATTGAAGCAATGGATGTTTTTAAAAATATTATATTAAGAGGAAATATAAAAAATTCTCTTCCTCAAAATATAAATGCTGCTGCTGATAATTTAGAAATGATTCCAAATATTGATAATGATAAGAAAAAACCGGTAAATTTTAATATAAAATTTATAGAAGATAATATTTTATTTGAATATGGAATTTCTATAGATGTTGGGGTATATGCCACTAAAGATTCTGTAAGAGAAATTTTGTCAGAAACATTGTCCGTAGATAATAATCTGATATTTAATAGAAATACAAAAACAATAGAATTTTATAAAATTAATTCTATTGAACGATATTTAATAAAAAATTTTAAAGGAAATGAAAAATCTTTGATAGAAATTGCAGGTAGTAATATAAATAGAGAGGAATTATTTTTAGTAAATGGTTTTAAAAATATTTTTAGTCAGATTCTTGTAGATAAAATAATAAATTGGTTTAGAAATAAATTTATAACTATTTGTAGAGCAGATTCACTTATGGTTTCTCCACAATATGACAGAGAAAAAATCAAATTTTTTAAAAGCTCTACTGTTAATGATATTGCTAAAATAATGGGAAGTATAAATGATATAGGTTATGTTTATACCGACGAAGATGCTACTTCTCATATGGTTTCTGTTTTAAATAAAAAGAAAATATTTATTCCTTCTAATATTTTTGAATCTTATGGAACTTTTAGATTTTTAAACACCGTTCCTGTCCTGAATATAGTTTTAAAAAAAGGTGGA
This sequence comes from uncultured Elusimicrobia bacterium, assembly GCA_937916125.1. Lineage (GTDB taxonomy): Bacteria > Elusimicrobiota > Endomicrobiia > Endomicrobiales > Endomicrobiaceae > Ruminimicrobiellum. The sequence goes on from CALGGE010000047.1 coordinate 5,047, forward strand.
ACTTTGATTATAGATGAATTTGATGCTTCTCTTCATCCCATGGTTGTAATGAATATAGTAAAAATATTTCATAATGATGATATAAATGTTAATAAAGCACAATTAATTTTTAATACTCATAATCCTATATTTTTAAATTCAAATCTTTTTAGAAGAGATGAAATTAAATTTGTAGAAAGAAACGAACAAAGTCATTATAGTGAAATATATTCTTTGTCCGATTTTGGTACCGATGGAAAAGATGGTGTGAGGAAAGGTGAAGACTATATGAAAAATTATTTTGTAAATAAATACGGAGCTATCAGAAATATTGATTTTTCTTCTGTTTTTGAAAGATTGGTAAAGACAGAGGTAAAAAGTGAATAATAAGAAAATTACAAAATTATATTATTTCAGTTTTGAAGGTGAAACAGAAAAATGGTATCTTGAATGGTTGTTGAATGAGATAAATATTTCCGAAGAAGCAAGATATAAAGTATCTTTTAGACTTATAGGGAAAAATCCTGTCAAGGCTGTAAAAAATCTTACTCTATTATATAAAACTGATATTTATCACATTTGTGATTATGAAGATAAAAAAGATGATAAAATTTTAAAAATAGTTATTGATTCTATAAGAAAAGCTGAAGAATTAAACGATGTTAAGTATCATCTTGCGTATAATAATTTAACATTTGAATTATGGCTTGTTTTGCATAAAAATTTGTGCAATAGGCATTGCACAAATAATAAAGATTATTTACAATATATTAATTCTTTATATAATGAAAAATTCAAATCCTTAGAAGAGTATAAAAAAGAACAGAATTTTAAGAAAATTTTATCAAAGCTTAATTTAAATGATGTAAAAACTGCAATTCATAATGCAAAACACATTATGCAGAATAATATGAATAGTGGTTTCAAACAGTGTGAATATAAAAAAGAAAAGTATTATAGAGAAAATCCGTCTCTTTCAATATTTGAAATCATAGATAAAATTTTTGATGATATTGGAAAATAAAATGAATATGGAAAAAATATTAGCATTGGAAGATTTTGATACGACATTTGCAAAAAAATTGGCAGCAAATCCAAAACATTTGAAAAATTATGAGGATTTTATTACAAAAGAATTTAATAAAACAGGAGATATAGCTGTTTTTCTTGAAGGTTTAAAAGTAGTTGCAAAAGCGAAAGGGAATATAAAAGGACTTGCAAAAAATGCTAAAGTTACGAGAAAGTCAATTTATAATATGCTTTCAAAAGATAGTAATCCCGGAGTAAAAAGTTTTTTGCAATATTTAAATTATTAGGCGGGAAGTTTAAATTTTCTTTTTCAAAATAGTTTTGATAAAACAATTCTTTAATATGTAACCCCAAAAGACACCTGTTAATCAGGTGTCTTTTGGGGTTGATATTATAATAAATGATAATGCTTCTGAAGATTGTACTGACAGGTTTTGTGTAAACTGCAAAATTATTTTATCCTTTAGTATAAATTTAGTCACAAAAGTGAGTAATTTTTACCTGTTATAATTTAAATCTCCGTTTTTTGTAATAATATTTCCTGCATAAAAAACAATTATAGCCTTACCAACGAAAAGATAAAATATAATTAATTTCTAAAAATTTTTTCCAATTTGGCACATTTTTCTTTGTAGAACATAACTTGTTCTTCCAAAAATTTTATTCTCTCTTTAAGAAATTTATTTTCTTCAATTAATTTTTGTTCGGTATCGCTTACGGTTGAACTGAAAATTTTTTGTAATTCTTCTTCTTTTTTTTTAAATATTTTTGACATTTTTGATATGTTTTCCGAGGATGGAAGAGTTTTTCTGTTAATCCAAGAACTTATAGCCTGAACAGAAACTTTTAATTCCGAAGCAAGCTTAGTTTGACTTCCGGCTTTAAACCCGGAATTGAAATCCCTTATCAACTTTTCAAATTCTACATTTTTGTTCATGATATCCTCTTCTTAAAATCCGTTTACAAAATATCTTTCAGTAAAAAATCTCTTGACAAAAATCAAAATTTAATTTATAATTGTGTTGTTAGTTTAATTTCAATTGAAAATCTACTTAAAATAAGCTTAATATTGCTTATATTAACAATACAATAGCCGAGCGAGCTAAAAACATAGCTACGGCTTGAAAAAAGATATTTTTTTATAGCATTTCTATCTTCTCGGCTATTATAGCAAAAAAAATATAAAAACACAAACAAAAAGGAGAAGAATTATGAAAAGAAAATTAAAAGGTTTTACCTTGGTAGAGCTGGTAATAACGATTGCTATCGTTATCATTCTGTCGGTGGTATCTGTTCCTATCTATCAGGGATACACGAAAAAAGCAAAAATGGCAGAAGGTTATGCTTTGCTGGGACAAATTCTTTCCGCACAGAAAGCTTATTATAGCGAATATGGAAATTTCTTGTGGAGGGCAAATGCTACTAAAACAAACGGCAAATGCTGGGCGACAAAAGAGGATGTTCTTGGTATTGATGCAAGAGGGAATAAATATTTTACACTGTTTAATATCGGTTCTGACATGAGCAATGTAGGTGGACTGAAAGGTGGTTTCTTAGCTTTTGCAGTAAAGGCACAAGAATTAGGTGGCTCGGAAGATGCTGATAGTATGATTTGTTTGGCTTTACAATACAGTATAACAGATCCAAGCAAAACGTTTTTTTCGGACAATTTTGGAGGGTGGGACTAATAATGATAGTAATGAATAAATAATAACATGTTCGTTATTTTAAGATTAATTTATAATATTACTTTTACAATTAAAAACGGATAAAGAAAAAATTTCTTTGTCCGTTTCCGGTTTTTTACGAATATATTTTTTTCTTTTAATTTTTAATAAAATAATGTATAATTATTTCCTTGATTTTTATCTGTTTGTTATAGGGAATAAAAATGTTAAAAATGGTGTCGGATATTTTTCATAAATTAAATGTAATTTATAACAGACGACAGAAACTGAAATTTGCCGTTTTGTTTGTTCTTATTTTGGTTGCAGGTTTCTTGGAACTTATCGGTATTACCTTAATTTTCCCTTTTATCAATATAGTTATCAATCCGAATTTACTTACTTCCGGCGGGAAAATATCCGTTATATACAATTTTTTAAATATACAAAATCAAACAAGTTTTCTGATATTTTTAGCATTTGTTTTAATAGCCGTTTATGTTCTTAAAAATATTTATATGCTGTTTGTGTATTACTGTCAGTACAGAATTTTATTCAATGCACAGAAAGATATCTCTTATCAATTAATGAAATTTTATTTAACACAACCGTATTCTTACCATTTAAGCATAAACAGTTCGGTAATGATAAGAACCGTAACCAATGATACCGTAAACTGTTCGAATTTTGTTACACATTTAACTTTTTTGTTGACGGAAACCATAGTGTTTTTATTCGTTATAGTATTCCTGTTTTTTATGAATAAAATTATAACCGTTATTTTGTTTATGTTGTTTACGGGTGTGTTTTTCGGAATATTTAAAAATTTAAAACCTAAATTAAAAGTTTACTCCGAGAAAAATCATAAACATCAGTCCGGAATGATAAAATGGGTACAACAGGCAATAGGTGCAATAAAAGATATAAAAATTCTTCAGAAAGAAAATTTCTTTATTGATAATTATTATAATAGTGCCACGCAGTTGGTTTCCGCACAGAAAAATTTTCATTTAATAACACAAATGCCGAGGCTTATTATTGAAACCATAATTGTTGTCGGCATACTTTCCGTTATTATTTTCTTGTTATACGGAGATATGAAAGCTACAGAAATTGTTGCACAGATGGCAGTGTTTGCCATGGCAGCAATAAGATTGATGCCGTCTTTAAACAGAATGCAGAGTTCTTTAAATACAATGATGTTTTTTATGCCGGCGATCAATTCCGTGTATAACGACTTAAAAAATACAAGAGGTAGAGATTATAAAGAATACGACGAGGGTAAAACAATAAAAATAGAAAATGAAATTTCCGTGAATAATATTTCCTTTAAATATCCCAATACCAAAAAATATATATTTAAGGACGTTTCTTTTAAAATACAAAACGGTACTTCAATCGGGTTTGTCGGACCGACCGGTGCGGGTAAAACTACAATAGTTGATGTTATTCTCGGGTTGTTAAATCCGACGGATGGAAATATAACCGTAGAGGATGTTGATATTCATAAAAATAAAAAAAGTTGGTTTTCCAAAATAGGTTATGTTCCGCAAATGATATACCTTACCAATGATACGATAAAAAACAATATTTTGTTTTATGATGATAAAAATAAGGATGAAGAACAGCTTGAAAAAGTAATAGAACAGGCTCAATTAAAAGATTTTATAAACGAACTTCCCGACGGGCTTAATACGATGGTAGGGGAACGAGGTATGTGTTTGTCCGGCGGGCAGAGACAGAGAATAGGAATAGCAAGAGCATTATACAATAAACCGGAATTGCTTGTTTTAGACGAGGCGACATCGGCACTTGATAATAAAACCGAAAAATATGTTATGGAAGCCATAGAAAATTTATACGGTAAAATAACAATGATAATTATTGCACACAGGTTAACTACCATAGAAAAATGTGATGTCGTTTATGAATTGAAAAACGGTATATTGAACAGAGTTCGGAATTTAAATAATTAAATTTAAATTGTATGAAGTAAAAGAGAGAAATATATGTATGATTATCTTATAGTGGGGGCAGGTCTTTTTGGTGCCGTAGCTGCATATGAAGCATCAAAAATAGGCAAAAAAGTACTTGTAATAGATAAAAGGGCTCATATTGCCGGTAATATTTATACCGAAAAAGTTGAAGGTATTGATGTACACAAATACGGTGCACATATTTTTCATACGAATAATAAAAAAGTTTGGAATTATGTAAATAAATTTGCGGAATTTAACAGATTTACAAACTCTCCTATGGCAAATTACAAAGGGGAACTCTATTGTCTTCCTTTCAATATGTTGACTTTCAATAAAATGTGGGGGGTGTAACACTCCTCGGGAAGCACAAGCCGTTATCGAAGAACAAAAAAAACAAATAAAATCCGAACCGAAGAATCTTCAGGAGCAGGCAATAAGTTTAGTCGGTAAAGATATCTTTGAAAAATTAATTAAAGGTTATACCGAGAAACAGTGGGGAAAACCTTGCAATAAATTGCCTGCATTTATTATAAAAAGGCTTCCGTTAAGATTTACTTACGATAACAATTATTTTAATGCGTTGTATCAGGGTATCCCCGTCGGCGGATATACGAAAATGATAGAAAAAATGCTTGAAGGCACGGAAATAAAACTTAATGAAGATTATCTTGCAAAAAAAGATTATTATAATTCTGTTGCCGATAAGATAATTTATACCGGTGCCATAGATGAATATTTCGGTTATTGTCTCGGTAACTTGGAATACAGAAGTTTAGAATTTGAAGAAGAACTTTTGGATATATCAAATTTTCAGGGAAATGCCGTAATAAATTATACGGACAGTGAACCCGAATACACAAGAATTATCGAACATAAATGGTTTACATTCGGTAAAGATGAGGCAGGTAATGATATTCAAAAGACCGTTATAACCAAAGAATATCCCTCGGATTGGAAGCCGGGAGCGGAAAAATATTATCCTGTTAACGACGAGAAAAATAATTCTTTGTATAAAAAATATAAAGAACTTGCGGAAAAAGAAACCAAAGTTTTATTTGGTGGCAGGCTTGGCGAATATAAGTATTACGATATGGATAAGACAATAGAAAGTGCTTTAAATTTCTGCAAAATTTTATATAATAAGTAAATAAGATTTTTGAGGGAATATAAAAATGATAAACACGGAAGAACAATTTGTAAAAGATAAACAATGTGCGGCAAGAACCATAGATATGGAAATGGAAACGTTAAAGATACTGAAAGAAAATTTAAACGATTCTTTGACGAAAGCTCTTGATTTAATGCAGAACGTAAAAGGCAGAGTAATTATAACAGGTATGGGAAAGTCAGGACATATCGGTAAGAAAATTGCGGCATCGTTGGCATCCACCGGTACGCCGTCTTTTTTTGTGCATCCCGCTGAAGCCAGCCACGGTGATTTGGGTATGATTACCGAGGAAGATGTTGTAATAGCCATATCAAACAGCGGAGAATCTAAAGAGCTTGTCGATATTTTAAATTATTGTAAAAGGTTTGGAATTCCTTTGATTTCAATTACTAAAAATCCCGACAGTTCTCTCGGAAAAGCCGGAGATATAGTGTTGTTGATACCGAATAACGGAGAAGCCTGTCCTTTAGGGTTAGCAC
>CALGGE010000048.1 GCA_937916125.1 uncultured Elusimicrobia bacterium
CGCATCTCGTTTAATTTTCCACAATAAATTTTTTCATTTGTTATTTCGGGTGTAACGAGAAATCTATCAGTTAATTTTTATCTTTTTCAACTTTTCAACTTTTTAACTATTCAACTGTCTTTCTGTCATGCTGAGCTTGTCGAAGCATCTCGTCGTTGCCGTTTATTATACAATGCAAAACATATGCATGAAACAAATAAATTTCAAAAGAATTTTTCCAAAAAACTTTAAAATTTTTAACAATTTATTAATTCTACTTTTTCTTTATCTATTATATTCTCTAAAAAGTTAGCGAAATCACTTTTTATTTCAGATTGTTCATCGTTATGTTTGAATAAATTCATCAAAGAGTCATTATTTATTTTAAATTCTTTCGTTAAAGAACTTTTATCATAATCAGAAAAAATATTTTCTTTTATTAATTTTATATATAAACCTGACTTCATTGGCTCATAAAAATGATTATTTGTTTTACAAATTTTTTTCCATTTATTCAAAATATCATCATTAAAATGCATAATTAAAAAATCTTCAAAATTAAAATAATTAAATCTAAAATTTGGTATTCCTCTTGATTTATTATCATACTTATAAAAATTTTTTAATTCATTTCTTTTGTAAATATCGTAATCTATCCATATTTCAATATTTGCTTTTTTATTTAGTTTTCTTTCTTCTTTATATTTTTTTACAACTTCATTATAATGTCCTGTTCCAACCGGCTTACAAACAAATTTTTTATAATAAACACAATATTCTTCTGTCAAATATCTGTTTAATTCTTGCAAATATTTAACTTCGGATTTTCTGCCTTCGCAAATAATAATATATTGTTTTATCATAATATTTTATATATACGGATAAGGTATTCCACCCAAAATTCCATTCCAATATAATTTTCTAAAATCAGTAACATTTCTAATGTCTTTATCCTTAATATCAGATATTCTTTTTGTCGTAGTTCCTTGTTTTAAATTTTTATTTATAACAGACACTTCAGATATTCTAAAAATATCTTCAGATAAAATATCTGTTGCATGTGTTGTAAAAATTAATTGTGCATCTTTTTTGTTATAATCTTTATCTTTGAACATCTTTATTATTTGTATTAATATCATCGGATGTATTGCTCTATCTATTTCATCTATAATTAAAGCTGCTCCATTTTCTAAAGAATATAAAACAAAACCTATCAATGACAATAATATTTGTGTTCCATTAGATTCTTCTGCAAAAAAATTAAATTTCACTTCTTTATTATTTATATCATGATGATAGGAATTTATATATTCAAACCTTAATATATTATTATTAACACCATGTTCAACAAATGCAGGCATATCAGTAAGTTGTTCCTGTGGATTTTTCAACTCTCTATTAAGAGACATTCTTGTTATATCTATATCAAACTTTTTTAATATCTCTGCTATTTTATTAAAAGATTGTTGTAAAGATTCATTGTCTTTTTTATGATTAGATAAAACATCCAAAGAAACTCTATAAGGTATATCATTAGTTAAACTTATAACTATTGAAGATATTAAATAATTAAAAGCATCTACTAAATCTTTGTTTAAACCTTTATATCCGATATTTATTCTCGATAAGAAAGGAAATATTTGTATTTTTTTATTTTCATTAAACATAGGTTCATTAAGTTCAAAATTTTGAAATTGCGAACATTCAACATCAATTATATTATTAAATTTATCCGCATTATAATCTTCAGTTTGAATATTTGTAAAATCATTATTTGAAGATTTATCTATTGAATATAAAATTTTATTATCTTTTAATAATTTTTCTTTTTGAATTGATATAGAATTGTATTCTATGTAGTATGTATATTTATTTTTATCCTTATAAAATTCTATTTCAAAAAATGTATAATTATATTTAGAATTCAATTTGTTAGGAAAGTAATGACCTATTATACCTTTTTTTAAAATCTGATTTAATACTAATAATGCAGTTACAACATTACTTTTCCCGGAAGCATTCGCACCATAAAAAGCCATACAAGGAACAAATCTATTTTTTTTGTCGACTTCCAAAAAAGGAATAGTGTTCAGTTGTTCGTAATTATTTGGAGCTTTCCCTTCCGCATAAGAAAAATCAACCATAACATCAAGTATTGATTTAAAATTTCTAATTTTAAAATAAGATAACATTTTATTCCTCTATATCTCAAATATAAACAATTTTTATGTTTATATTTTAATAAATAAAATATTTTTTGTCAAGATTTTTCTAAACTATCAAATATATAAACATTATTATTGGTCATATCGAAAGTAATTATAATACTACCACAATTAAGAAATTTTTCAACACTTTTGTTTCGCCGATGTTTCAGTTGGTTCAAAACTCACCGAATATTTACTATTTTAAAATTTACTATTTAAGAATTTTCTTACAATTTTTATTGTCGTTGCCGTTCCGTCTGTCATGCTGAGCTTGTCGAAGCATCTCGTCGTTCATTGTACATTGTACATCATACATTGTACATTGCAGTTTAAATGTTTTTCGTTGAAAAGTTCGGGAAACACATTGATAACAAATAGGTCTCAAAAATAAATTTTTTTCTTGAAAAAATACTTAGATAAATTATACAATATCAATACCATGAAAAAAGAACTTGTTTTAGATAATAAAAAATTAATTCAAAATATAGAAGCCCTTATAATAAAAGCAAAAGTTAATACTGTTACCGCAGTTAATACTGTTATGGTTTATACTTATTATGCTATAGGAAAAATGATTATTGAGCATGAACAGCAAGGAAAAAACAGAGCCGGTTATGGTGAAGCAACTATAAAGAAATTATCTCATTATCTAACAAAAAAATTTGGAAAGGGCTGGACTGTAGAAAATTTAACTCTTATGAGAAAATTTTTTAAATCTTATTCCCAATCTTTGTTGAATAAAAATATCAAAAACTCAAATTCAGTAAACACTGTTTACCCAATTGAATATCATAATAAAAATAATAATTTAAAATTCGTAAACACTGTTTACGAATTTAAGAATATTCCCAAATTTACATTAAGCTGGTCACATTATCTTATATTAATGAGAATTGATAATGAGCAAGAAAGAAATTTTTATGAAATAGAAAGTTCTAAACAAAATTGGAGTGTAAGACAATTAAGCAGACAAGTAAACTCAAGCTTATATGAAAGATTGGCTCTTTCAAGAAATAAAAAGAAAATTTTAGAACTTGCAAACAAGGGGCAAACCATAGAAAAACCGGCTGATATAATTAAAAATCCTTTAACTTTAGAATTTCTTGGCTTAAAATCGGATTCTTCCTATACCGAAACAAAACTTGAACAAGCAATAATAAACAAACTTCAAGATTTTTTGTTAGAACTCGGCAAAGGATTTTTATTCGAAGCAAGACAAAAAAGATTTTCTTTTGGTGAACAAAATTTTTATGTCGATTTAGTTTTTTATAATAGATTATTACAGTGTTATGTATTAATAGATTTAAAAATTGATAAACTTACACATCAAGATTTAGGACAGATGCAGATGTATGTAAACTATTACGACAGAAATGTTATAACTGAAAATGAAAAACCCACAATAGGAATTCTTCTTTGCAAAGAAAAAAACGATGCTTTAATAAAATTAACTCTTCCCAAAAATAGTAATATCTATGCTCAAGAGTATGCTTTATATCTTCCGGACAAAAAACTCCTTCAAAAAAAATTAAAAGAATGGATAAAAGATTTTAAAGAAAACGAACAATAAAATTTTATCTTTATTTCTATACTTTTAAAAAGAAAAAAATCCATAAAACAAATACAAAACTTTATAATAGAAATCCGTCAACAACTGTTTTCAAATTAGTCGAAAGATTGAATGAATTTTTTGCCCCATAAATTTTCAACTCTTCAACCGCCGTTTTTGTCATTCTGAACGTAGTGAAGAATCCCGTCGTTGTAGTTGTCGTTCATTGTACATTGTACATCATACATTGTACATTGCCGTTTTCAACT
>CALGGE010000049.1 GCA_937916125.1 uncultured Elusimicrobia bacterium
AGCTCAGCATGACAGAAAGACAGTTGAAGAGTTGAGAACGGCAATGTACAATGTATAATGTACAATGTACAATGAACGACAACGGCAACAAAGGGAACGGCGAGATGCTTCGACAAGCTCAGCATGACAGAAAGACAGTTGAAGAGTTGAGAACGGCAATGTACAATGTACAATGTATAATGTACAATGTACAATGAACGACAACGGCAACGACAGTTGAAAAGTTGAATAGTTGAAGAGTTGAAGAGTTTTAACGGCAACTACAACTGCAACGACGGAACGACAAAAAAGGAGGGGTAATGGCATATCATATTTCAGTATTTTTAGAGAACAATCCGGGAAAGTTGGAAAAAATAACAACAATTTTGGCAAATAACGAAATCAATTTGAGAGCAATGTCTCTTGCAAGTTCGGGAGATTTCGGTGTAATGAAACTTCTTGTTGATGACCCCGACAAAGCTTTCGAAGTTTTAAAACAAAATAAAATTACCGTTACAAAAAGACAAATTATTGCTGTTGTCGTCGATAATGTCCCCGGAAGTTTTAATAAACTTCTTTTATCGTTATCAGCAAATAAAATAAACATAGAAGATTGCTACGGATTTCTTTTAAACAACGGAACTACTGCAGCAATAATTTTAGAAATTGAAAATTATCCGGATACTGCGAAATTCTTAATTGACAAAGGATTTGATGTATTGGGTTCAGAAAAAATTTACAAATACTAAATGAAAAAATTAATAAATTAAAATATATTTTTTTTGATAATACTCGGTATTATTGTTTTTTCCGTTTACGGAAAATCAATAAATTTCGGATTGACAAATCTTGACGATGATACACTTACAATCAGGAACATTGACTATATTTCCGACTACAGAAATATTCCCGATTTGTTTGTAAACGGATGTTATTTTGACGATCAGATTTCAACCTATTACAGACCTGTGCTGAACCTGTCATTTATGTTGGAATCCGTATTTTTCGGTTACAACACAAAAGTTTACCACACTACGAATATTTTACTTTTTATTATTTCTTTATATTTAATTTTTTTATTTTTAAAATCATTAAACATCAATTCGACAATATTAAAATATCTTATAATTTTATTTGCATTGCATCCCGTTTTATCGTCGGTTCCCGTATGGATTCCCGCAAGAAACGATTCTCTTCTGACGATATTTTTTATTTCTTCTCTCATATTTTTTATTGATTATTTAAATACGGGAAAATTATCTTACTGCTTTACGTATTTGTTTTTTTATGCTTTGGCATTATTTACCAAAGAAACGGCTCTTCCGTTAATAATTATCTATCCGATAATTTGTAAGATTGCAACCGATAGAGACGAGAACCCGCAGCAAGTGCGGGATAACAAAACGTTCAAATTTTCAACCGTTCAATTCTTCAACATAATTTCTTTCTTGGCAATTTTTGTTCTATACATCTTCCTCAGGCACAATGATACCGTCGGTAATCCCGATATTTTAAACTATATTAAAAATTGCGGAACATATATTCGCCTTATCGTAACAGGTATAATGATATATATAAAACAAATAATTTTCCCCGATTATATGCCGGTAATACTGTATAATATTGATATACCTTTGGACCTACGGACAATCATTGTAAATTTGATTGCATTTCTTTCTTTAACGTTTATTTATTATAAAAATTTTATCGACAGAAAAATTATTTTGTTTTCCGTAATATTTTTCTTCCTTGCAATATTTCCTACTTTTATGCAGCCGGAAGACAATACTATTTTATTTCATCGTCTTGTTATTGTAATACCGTCAATATTACTTATATCGGCTACCGTTATTGAGAAAGTTTTATCGCTTTATCCGGCAACAAAAAAATATATGATTTTGGTTTGGGTTCTTATTATACCGATATTTTCTTACGCTTCTTTTAATCAACAGGACAAATACAAAGATTCTTTTACTTTTTGGTCTGAAGCATATCACGATGCTCCGTCATATCACATAATTTGTTACGGTCTGGCAAAAGAATATCGAAAAAATAAAAACTATGCTAAAGCTCTTGAACTTGCAGAAAAGACAATTAAATTAAACGGAATCTATGCCTATTATATAAGCTATGCGATTATTTTATATGATGCAGAAAAATATGACGAAGCCGAAAATATTTTTTTACAACTGTTACAAGAAGAGGAAAATCCAACCGTATATAAATATTTAAGTAAGATATTTATAATTAAAAATCAAAAAGAAAAAGCTATAGAATATGCCAAAAAGGCAGTAGAACTTTCCTCGGAAAAAGAAAAGCCGAAATTCTACGACAACCTCTCTTGGATATATTCGGTTATCGGACAGTATGAAAAAAGTATAGAAATTTTGACAATGCTTTTACAAAAAGACAAGGACAATATTTCCTATTACAAGAATTTAAGTATGCTGTATGAAGATATAGGAAACCATCAAAAAGCCATAGAAATGAAAGAAAAGGCTACTTCTGTTTATTAACGGTTCCGGTTTTCGGCTGAGACTGCTTTGTTGTTGCCGTATTGGTATTAGCCGACGTTGCAGGTTTTAAAGGTGCTCTTTTAAGTACCGATTCTTCAACCGTTTTGTGTTGTAACAATTCATCTATTTTTTCCGCGGAAGTTTTCTTATAAGTATCCTGTTCTTCTTTTGTTTTTAGTCCGTCTTTGGTATATTTACATGCGGCATTCCATAACATCCAAGTTTTAACATCGCAGTCATAACAAGCCTGAATTTGAGCTTTTATTTCTTCCGGTCCGTATTTTACGCCTTTCATTGAGAAGTCCTGCAACCAAGGTCTTAATTTTTCCGCAGGAATTCTCTTTTTTGCTCCCTGAAGAGCAATATATACCGTTCTGTAAGGTTCCTTGTTGGGATTTGGAATTCCGTATTCCCCGTTATTATAATGAGACGGGTATATCATCGGGCTGACATAATCAACATATTTTGCCATTTCGACAATTCTTTGACCTATTCCCATACCGCTCATATCCGTGGTAGTCAATCCGAAAACATCTATGGACGTTTTAATTCCCGATATCGATAATTTTTCTTTTGCCTGTTTCAGGAAATTAACTATGGCAGCCGATGCCGTCGTGGAACTGTGATTTACACCGTACCTGCACTGTTTCGTTCTTCCGTCGGAAGGAAATCTTATATAATCAAACTGTATTTCGTCAAAGCCCATTGCGGCGGATTTTTCGGAAAGTTCCAAAATATAATCGATTGTTCCCTGTTTATACGGATTGAGCCAAGTATTTCCTTTGTAGTCTTCCCATAATGTCCCGTCGGGATTTTTCACGGCAAGATCCGGTCTTTTTCTCGGCATAACATTATCCCTGAAAACAACAATTCTTGCAACCGTATAAAAACCTCTGTTTTTAACTTCCTTTAAATATTTCTCTACGCTCGGAAGTTTTGACGAATATGCCAAATCTTTTGCAACGCCTTTTATTGAGATTTCTCCGTCGATTTCTTTAACGTCTATAACCACGGTATTCAATTCCGTATTATCCAACAAATCATCAATTCTCGGTTTATGGTAAGAAGATGCCGCAGCTCTTGTAGTTAAATGTATTCCTCTTGCCTGAGACGGCATTACGATTTCTGTTTGTTCTATTTTTTCTTCTTCAAGAGGAATGATGTTCTTTTCGGAATTGTCGTCCTGTTCAACAAGAACCTCGATTTCCTCAATAATTTCTTCGTTTTCCGCAAATACCGGCATACGGAAAAATGTTATCATCGATAACATTATTACAAATAATAAAAATTTCTTCATTTTAAATCCTCCATCTTCTAATCATCTAATCTTCAGAATGGCGGATTCGGCGGCAATTCTTGCCCGCTTATCAGCCTCTACAATCTTATTTATATCTTTTGTTTTTACGGCTTTATGTTTTTTTATAACCGTTTCAACTATTTTCGGAATCATATTAAATTTAATTTTGCCGTCCAGAAAATATCTGACGGCAACTTCGTTTGCCGCACTCATTACGGCAGGCATCGTTCCGCCGATTTTTGCACAGTTATATGCAATGTTAAGACATTGAAATTTTTTAAAGTCGGGATAAAAAAACTCAAGTTTGGCAACTTGTGCCAAATCAAGCCTCTTGATATAACAATTTTTTCTGTCGGGATAAGATAATGCATATTGTATGGGCAAAGTCATATCGGGATTTGACAGTTGTGCCATTACGCAGCCGTCGTTAAACTCAACCATGGAATGAACAATTGATTGAGGATGAATAAGAATATCAATTTTGTCCATCGGCACGCCAAAAAGAACGGATGCCTCTATGGCTTCCAAGCCTTTATTCATTAAAGTTGCGGAATCAATCGTAATTTTCCTGCCCATTTTCCATGTCGGGTGTGCAAGAGCGTCTTCGACGGTAATATCCGAAAAATTTTTATTTGATTTATAGAAAGGTCCGCCCGATGCGGTAATTAAAAGCCTTTTTATTGATTTTTTATTTTCTTTACCTATACACTGAAAAATTGCGGAATGCTCGCTGTCAACGGGGAGAATTGCAACATTTTTTTCTTTGGCTCTTTCCATTATTATCGAGCCTGCCATTACCAAAGATTCTTTATTGGCAAGAGCAACATTTTTTCCGCTGTCTATTGCCGCAAGCAAAGGTTCCAAACCGACGGCACCTACAACGGAAGATAAAACTGTTTCGACTTCTTTAATCGTTGCGATTTTTATTAAACCTTCTTTGCCGAAAAAAACTTTCGTTTTATATTTTTTATTATTACACCATTTTTGTATTATTTCGGAATCTTCCTTATTTGACACCGATACCATCGACGGTTTAAATTTTACAATTTGTTTTTTGACGAGTTCGATATTCGTTCCTGCGGCAAGCCCGCAAACTTTAAATTCGTTTTTTGTTTTGGCAATAAAATCCAGTGCTTGCGTTCCTATAGAACCTGTTGAACCCAAAATTGAAATATTCTTCATTTGATACACCCTGTGTTGTAAATTAGAATTTGAATATTTTAGCAAATTTTTAAAATTTTATAAAGGAATATTAAGGAAGTACGATTGGGGAATGAAACATTAAGCTAAAAACGAAAATACATATTCTTCTTCGATATCATCGGTTTCCTGTGAATTATCATCGAAAAAACTTTCGATAATAGAGATATAATATGCATTATTTTTCAGCTGAGATTTTACTTCAATTTCCGTTTGGATTTTATTTTGGTTGGTAATTCGGTTAAGCTCTTTTATCTGTTCCGAACCTTTCATAAAAAACATTGAAGACGATGCTAAAATTATAAAAATAAAACTTGCGGCAACAAGAAGATGTTTTTTTATAAACTTCAAAACAATAGCTTTATCTTCCCGTTCATTGTAAGCTCCGCTTTTTATTTTATTCAATACGGAATCGGTAAAACCGTCACTGACGGTTTTATCACTTTTTAATCCCGACAATAAATTCTTTATATTTCTTGCGGCAATATATTCTTTTTTACAAAAAGAGCAACTTTCCAAATGACGTTTTAAATGCTCTGTTTCCGCAGAGGACAATTTATTATCAAGATATAATGATATCAGTTCTTGAACTTTCCCGCACTTCATTATAAACAATCCCCCTGCAATATAATTTCCTTAAGTTTGGCTCTGGCTCTGAAAATCCAAATTTTCACATTATCGTTCGAAACACCAAGCATCTTGGCTATCTCTTCATAAGAATAATCTTCAATATCTCTCAAAATCAGTGCCGTTTTGTAATTATCTTTTAATTTAGCCAGAGCTTTATATAAATTTCCCTGAATTTCTTTTTTTATCAAACTTTCTTCCGTATTATCTTCGGATTGCAGAAAATCTATTATATTGCTCCGTTCTTCATCTTCACTGTTGTTTATGTCCAACGGCACGGTATCATATTTATTTTTTTTCGATACGGTTATCGACTCATTAATAACTATTCTGTACATCCAAGTTGAAAACTCGGATTCAAACTTAAATTTAGGAAGAGCCTTAAATATTTTTATAAAAACATTTTGGGCTATATCTTCGCAATCGCAAGTTTGTCCGCAAAACGAATAAATTATACCGAAGACTTTATTTTTGTATTTATCTACAATAAGTCCGTACAGTTCTCTATCGCCCTGAATAATTTTCTCAATTATCTCTTTATCCTGCATAAAACTATATATTAGACTCCTTTTTTTTAAAAAAGTTACAGTATTAACGGAAAGTTTTATTTTTTCTTAAAATGAAATTATTATGTAATAAAAAATGGGGGCGGCAAAAAGATAAGAATCAAACCTGTCCAACATTCCGCCGTGTCCGGGAAGTATCTTGCCGGAGTCTTTTATATTACAATCTCTCTTGAATAAAGATTCCGCAAGGTCTGAAAATTGTCCGACAAAAGAAATGACGAAACCATATATTATTGCCTGATTATTTGTTATAACATCACGTAAAAATAAATATCTGTAAGCAACCGAAACAAGTATTGCGGTAACTACACCGGCAACAGCACCTTCAATAGTTTTCTTCGGGCTGATGACCGACGCCAATTTATGCCTACCGAACTTTTTTCCCATAAAATAAGCACCGGTATCAAGCAACCATACATTGACAAAAAGAAATATTATATAATGCATACCGTATTTGGGAATATCTCTGATAAGCACCATATGAAATAATGCCCACGTTATAAAAAACGTACCGAAACAGGTAATTGCTATTGATGCGGAAATATTCTCAATATTCTTTCGAGCCATCGCGAAGAAAAAAAACAAAAATATCGTCAAAATAATTATTTCGTTGACATAAAAAGCGGCATTCAAAGAAAGATAAAAGACTATTGCGGCAAGTACGCCAGATATTTTCATAGGTTTATATTTTTTTGTAACGGAGAAGAATTCCATAACAGAAAATAAAATTACGACAAAAAACATAATTTGAAAAAATATTCCGCCGTAAAATATACAAGCAAAAACTATCGGTATTCCGACAAGTGCAGTAAGTATTCTTGGTAATAACATTTATCCTCCATTGTGAAAATTTAGTTGAATAGTTGAAAAGTTTCAACGGCAACAACAACTGCAATGTACAATGTACAATGTATAATGTATAATGAACGGCAACGACCAACAACAACGACCAACGGCAACGGCAGTTGAAAAGTTGCTTTGCGATTTTTAGATTTTTCCGAAGCGACGTTCTCTCTTCTGATAATCCAAAATTGCCTTTATAAACTCTTCTTCCGAAAAGTCCGGCCACAAAACATCGGTAACATAAATTTCCGAATAGGCTATCTGCCATAACAAAAAGTTGGAAATTCTTTTTTCCCCGGATGTCCTTATTAACAAATCCGGATCGGGAAGATCTTTGGTATATAAACAATCCGCAAAATCTTTCTCTGTAGGATTTTTTATTCCTTTATCAATCAATATTTTACAGGCTCTCAATATTTCCTGACGAGAACCGTAATTTAAAGCAATATTTAAAACAAGAGCTTTATTATTTTTGGTCTTTTCAACGGCATCGTTAATATCATTCTGAAGTTCCGGAGATAACCTTGATATATCACCTATCACTTTAAGCGATATATCGTTCCTCAACATATTATCAAGTTCTTGTTTTAAATACAGCTTTAAAAGTTTCATAAGACCTGAAACTTCATCTTCGGGACGTTGCCAATTTTCCGTAGAAAAAGCATATAGGGTCAAAACCTGAACATTAAGCTTTCTTGCAAACTCAACTATTTTCTTAACGGTTTTGACCCCATTAGTATGTCCGAATAGTCTGGGCATCAACTTCTTCTTTGCCCATCTGCCGTTACCGTCCATAATTATTGCGACGTGTTTCGGCAAATTTGATAAGTCAATCTGTTCTTTTAAAGCCACTTTCTTACTTCTGTGCAATTGCATTTACGGGGCAATTTGCAGCACATGCTCCGCAATCTACACATTTATCATCTGCAATTTCATACTTGTCTTCCGCAGCATTAATTGCTTCTACAGGGCAATTTGCAGCACAAGAACCGCAACCTACACATACTCCTTTGTCAATTGAATGAGCCATTTTCCCCTCCATGGAAAGTATTAACGACAATGTATAATGTATAATGTACAATGTACAATGAACGGCAACGACGAAACGGCAATGTACAATGTATAATGTATAATGTACAATGAACGGCAACGGCAGTTGAAGAGTTGAAAAGTTGAAAAGTTTCAACGACAACTACCAACTGCAATGTACAATGTATAATGTACAATGTATAATGAACGGCAACGACAACTACAAAAATGTTTAGATTTTTAAAAGATCTTCTTCTTTTTGTTTAACCAAGTCATCTACTTTTGCTATATAAGAATCGGTCAATTTTTGAATATCGGTTTCGTATTTTTTTCTGTCGTCTTCGGTAATAGCTTTATCTTTTTCAAGTTTCTTTATTTCGTCAACAATATGTCTTCTTTCGTTTCTTATTGCAATTTTATAATCTTCCGACATTTTATGAACAACTTTTATAATTTCTTTTCTTCTTTCTTCGGTAAGAGCCGGTATTGAAATCCTGATAACTCTACCGTCATTTACGGGAGTAAGCCCGAGATCCGATTTTAAAACGGCTTTTTCTATCGCAGAAAGCTGAGACAAATCCCACGGTCTTATTTCCAACGTTCTTCCGTCGGGAACACTTACTCCTGCAACCTGATTTAACGCAAGCAAAGAACCGTAACTTTCAACCTTTATTCCGTCGAGCAAAGCCGCGTTTGCTCTTCCCGTTCTAACGGTAGCAAAATCGTGCTTTACTTTCTCTATGGTTTTTTTCATGGCTTCTTCGCCGGAAGCTAAAATTTCTTTAGGTAACATTTTGTCACTCCAATGTATAATGTATAATGTATAATGTACAATGTACAATGTACAATGTACAATGTATAATGTACAATGAACGGCAACGACGAAACGGCAATGTACAATGTATAATGTATAATGTACAATGAACGGCAACGACGAAACGGCAATGTACAATGTACAATGTATAATGTATAATGTACAATGAACGACAAACTACAACTACAAACGACAACTACAACTGCAATGTACAATGTACAATGTATAATGTACAATGAACGGCGACTATGAAATAAGAGTTCCTATACACTCGCCGTCTAAAACTCTTTTTAAATTGCCTTTTTTATGGAAATCAAACACATAAATTTCTATATTGTTTTCCATACATAACAGAAAAGCCGAGATATCCATTATTTTCAAATTTTTATCTATGGCTTCTTTATAAGAAACTTTATCATATTTTTTTGCCGTAGGATCTTTCCTTGGGTCTGCCGTATAAACTCCGTCAACCTGAGTAGCTTTAAGAATAATGTCGGCTTTTATCTCGCATGCCCTTAATGCTGCCGTAGTATCCGTCGTAAAATACGGATTGCCCGTACCGCCGGCAAAAACCACAACATAACCTTTGCTTAAATATTCAATTGCTTTAGCCTGCGAAAAAGTTTCACAAAAGTTTGTTACGCCGGACGCAGCCAAAACAACGGACTTTATATCGTTTGCAATCAACACTTCGCTTATTGCAATAGCATTCATTACCGTTGCAAGCATACCCATTTTATCGGCGGATGCACGGTTTATTTCTTTCCCCGCACCACGCCACAGATTACCTGCACCGACAACAATAGAGAGTTCCACCCGTTCGGATAAAATACTTTTTATTTCATCCGCTATCGTTTGAATACTTTTCGTTGAAACGGATTGCCCGTCTCCCGATAAAGTTTCCCCTGACAACTTAAGCAGAACTCTCTTTTTTGTCATTTTATTATTACCTTATTATTACCCTATTCACCGATTTTAAATCTTGCAAACTGTTTTACGACTATGTCTTTGTTAACCTTAGCAATAACGTTCTTTATATTTTCTTTTTCTTCTCTCATATAAGGCTGTTCCATCAAACATATCTGAGAATAGAATTTGTTCAATTTACCCAAAACTATTTTGTCGATTATGTTTGCAGGCTTTCCCTCTTCCTGAAGCTGTTTAACATAAATTTCTTTTTCTTTGTCAATTTCTTCCTGAGGGACCTGATCTCTTGTAATGTAAGAAGGATTTACGGCAGCTATCTGCATTGCGATTTCTTTTTCAAGATTTTTGAAGTTTTCGCTTGCTATAACATCAGCGGGAGCTTCAAAATTTACAAGTACGCCCAAAGAATTGTTCATATGGATATAAGAAGCAACTTCGCCTGTCGTAGAGAACTTTGCAGTTCTTTTCAAAACTATATTTTCTCCTATTGTTCCGATAGCTTCTTTAATTACATCCTGAACCGTTCTTGTATCGTCAAATTTCTGTTCGGAAATATTTTCCGCAGAAGAAGACTTTGCAACGAAATCAGCCAAACTTTCCGCAAGAGCTTTAAATTTGTCCGTTCTTGCAACAAAGTCGGTTTCGCAGTTAAGCTCTACCAAAACACCTTGCTTTTTATCGTCGCTGAGCTTTGCTACTACCACGCCCTGCTTTGCGGATCTGTCCGCTCTTTTAACCGCAGAGGCGATACCTTTCTCTCTCAATATTTTTACTGCCGCTTCTATATCATTATTTGCTTCTTTCAATGCATTGTTGCAGTCTTTTATTCCTGCACCTGTCATTTCTCTGAGTTTTGTTATAAGTTCAATTGCCGACATTATTATTCTCCTTTAACTTCTTCTGCTTTTTCTTCCTTAACTTCTTCTGCTTTTACTTCTTCCGTTGCGGGTGCGGCAACTTCTGCCGTTTCCGCATTAGCTTCGGCCGTACCGTCAGCCTGCTTATTTTCAATTCCTTTACCTTCAAGAATTGCATCTGCAATAACGGAACAGAAAAGTTTTACCGCTCTTATTGCATCGTCATTTCCCGGTATGGGATGATCTATCAAATCCGGATCACAGTTTGTATCGCAAACCGCAACTACGGGGATATTTAACTTTCTTGCTTCAGCCAATGCCGTTGCTTCTTCAACGGGATCTATAATGAACATAACTTCCGGAAGTTTGTTCATTGATTTCAATCCTTCGAGAGATTTTTCAAGTTTAATTCTTTCTTTTTCTTTTTGAGATTGTTCTTTTTTCGAGAGAACCTGAAATATTCCGTTTTCTTTCATGGCTTCAAGTTCTTTCAATCTTGCGATAGATTTCTTTAATGTTTCGAAATTTGTAAGTGTTCCGCCGAGCCATCTTTCACAAACGAAATATGCACCGCATCTTAAAGCTTCTTCTTTGATAGGACCTTGTGCCTGTTTCTTTGTTCCCACGAAAAGAACTTCTTTTCCCTCTGCGGCATAATCTCTTACAACTTTATAAACTTTTTTAAGTTCTTTTAAAGTTTTCTGAAGATCGATAATGTGAATTTTGTTTCTGCTGCCGAAAATGAATTTCCCCATTTTCGGGTTCCATCTTCTGGTCTGATGTCCGAAATGAACACCCGACTCCAACAACGACTTCATTGTTACGTTTGCCATTTTTACTTCTCCTTTAGTTTTTTTCGTCTTTTTTAAGACGACCTCCACAGGCTTCAGAACTCAAACCCTTACAAAAGGGACTTTTGACCAATCCGCCCGTGTGCGTATTTTATACGACTTATTAACCGAGTATTTTAGCAAAAAAAAATCAGCTTTGCAAATTTTTTCTTAACGTTTACGCCTTTTTACCGGTATCCAATAATAAACTCCCGCAGCGGAATTCGCCGGAATAAACCTGCCGTCTTCGGATAAAGATAAATTTATTTTTTCTATCGGGAGATATTTGATTACTTCTCCGTTATATTGTTCCGGTAATTCTATATTTCTTGAAAGTTCACAATTCTCTTTAACGGCTTCTTCCTTCAACAGTTTTTGAACGAAATTTTTCGCCTGATCCAAAGAATCCGCAGCAATCGCCGAAATTATCTGCACGGCATAATCTCCGAACAAAGATTTATTTTTTTCGTATTCTTCCTGCAAAACATTACCTATGGTTAAAATATACGGACTGACAGCCACCCATTTTTCCGGTGCATCCGTTTCAAAAGAAAAAATCAAATTTTCTTTTGAAAAAGTTTCATAAACCACCGCAGGTCTGATAATTTTCTCGCACACAAAACAGGCTTTCCGTAAAGTTTCTTCCACTTCTATCGGAAGTTCTTCCATATTAAGAAGTTTTCTGACAATTCTCGATATTTCTCTTGTTCTTATATTTATTCTGAAATTTTTTATCTTTCGCATCCTGTTCCCCGAAATATTTTATTAAATTAAATATATTTAAATTTCTTCATTTCCGTTTCAATTTCGGACATCGAGCCGCACGCCAAAAGCCTTTCGGCCAAATTTTTTGCTTTTTCTTTTGAAACGTTTCTTATAATTTTTTTAACATGAGGAATCTGTGCCGCCGACATACTGAACTCGTCAAGTCCGAGACCGAGCAGTACTATGGTATATGCGGGATCGCCGGCCATTTCTCCGCACATTCCGACATCTATTCCCGCTTTATGTCCGGAATCTATGATATTTTTTAAAAGTCTTAAGATAGCCGGATGCATCGGATTATACAGATGCGTAATATTCGCGTTTACTCTGTCAACGGCTATGGTATATTGTATTAAATCGTTTGTTCCTATAGAGAGAAAATCAACTTCTTTTGCTATCAGGTCGGCAATTATGGCTGCAGAAGGGACTTCTATCATCGCACCGACTTTAATATTCTCGTTAAACGGTTTGTTTTCTTTTCTTAACTCTTCTTTTGCCTGTTCCAATATTTTGTTCGCGGCTTTAATTTCGGCAACGCTGGAAATCATCGGATACATAACTTTAACATTCCCGCATACCGAAGCTCTTAAAATGCCTTTTAACTGAACCTTAAATATCTCGGGATATTTCAAACAAAATCTTATGGCTCTCAACCCCATAAACGGATTGGCTTCTCTGCCGATTTCCATAAGACCGAGTTTGGCAATTTTGTCTCCTCCGAGATCTATCGTTCTGATAATAACGTCATACGGCATCATCATTTTGGCAATTTGAATATAATTTTGAAAATGTTCTTCTTCGCCGGGCATGGATGTTCTTGACAGATACATAAATTCGCTTCTGTACAAACCTATACCGTTTGCACCGTGTTTCAATACGGAACGAATCTCTTCCGGAGTTTCTATATTCGCACCGAGTTTAATCTCCGCACCGTCAACGGTTACGGCAGGTAAATCTTTCAACTGTTCAAGAGCCTTTTTTGTGGAGAACTGTATTTCGTATTCTCTTTTATAATTGTCTATCGTTTCTTCCGTCGGGTCAAGAATAACTATACCGTTATTTCCGTCTATAATTATTGGCATACCCTGCTTAACCTGATAGCTGATATTTTTCAAACCTACGACGGCAGGTATCTCAAGGCTGCGTGCGACAAGGGCGGTATGCGATGTTTTTCCCCCGAGATCGGTAGCAAAACCGCGTACAACATTTTCTCTCATGGACACGGTGTCGGACGGAACAATATTTTTGGCGACCACAACGGAATCTTCTTCCAAATCGGCAAGGGTTTTCTTTGTCTTACCGAGAAGATGTGCCGTAACTTTTTTTGCGACATCTATCAAGTCGTTTTTTCTCTCTCTAAAATACTCATCTTCTATCGCATCAAAAGATTTGGAAAACTTTTTTACGACGGTATATATTGCAAATTCCGCCGTATTTCCCCGTTTTACGCAGTCTATAACTTCTTTACCTATCATCGGATCGTTCAATATCAAAATATGTGCGTCGGCAATTTTTGCATAATTCTCACCGAGCATTCTGTTCAGGTCAGCATAATTTTGTTTAAGGTCTTCTTTCGTTTCTTTAACGGCAATTCTGAGACGAACAAGTTCTTTGTTAACTTTGTCCGCAGGGACCTCTTTTTGTACGGAAACAAGATCATCCTCTTCCAAAATAAAAACTTTTCCTATAGCAACACCGGAAGAGGCTGCTATACCGTTGAGAATAATGTTTTTTTGTTTCATTATATTTCTTCCCCGAAACCGCCGGCAAAAAGTTCTGCCAGCGTATTGAGTGCCGCATCTTCGTCAACACCGTTTGCCTGAACGGTAAGTTCGGTTCCGCAAGCCGCGGCGAGCATCATTATACCCATAATACTTTTGGCATCAATCGTAGCTTCGTCTTTAATTATATTAATCGACGACGAGAACTTCATTGCTGCCTGAACGATTAACGACGCCGGCCTTGCATGAAGACCGAGCTTGTTGACAATTTTTACTTTTTTCTCTTTCATATTTATAACCCCAAATATCCTAATATAAAACTAAAAATTATTGCAAGATAAAACATCACAACGGGCTTAATTCTTCCCAAGAAAAAACTGACTATCATTATAACTCCGAACACCACCGCGTCGGGATAACTGAACCCGAACCTTTCCGGTTCCAACGCCGGGACCATTCCGAAAATTTTAAAATAGAAAAATATCGACAGGATAACAACTATCAAACCGATAATTCTGAATATATCCCCGACGTACTTTATTTCAAGCTTGGAAATAAGCCTGATCATTTTTTCATCTATTCTGAAACTTACTATCAATGACCAATATCTGAACGACAAATGAACTATATTATATAAAACTATAAAAAGAACGGGAGCTATCCACAGATAATTCAAACTTAACATATTCATTGACAATATGACCGTCAAAATGGCTATAAACGAAACAAACGGTCGCCAAGTACCCCAGAAGAAAGAATCGCCAAGTGCAGCCACGGGACCTGCCATTAAGGATTTTATCATATCCGGTTTTTTTAAATTCTGCTCTTTTCCCGCGGCAATTTTCGTTTCGCTGTTGATAACCATGGCGACGATAATATTAACCATATAAGGGTTGGTATTAAAAAAACCGAGATGTCTCAAAAGAACTTCTTTTCTTTTTTCTTTATCGGGATACAGACCTTTTAAAACAGGGTACAAAATATACAAAAAGCCTATATTTTGCAACCTTTCAAAATTCCATAACGCCTGTAAAAAAAATGTCCTTAAAAATACAAAATTTTTGATCATTAAAAATTTGCTCCGACAACACACATAAAATTCGCTTTACGATTTTCAGTTATTCGTCTTTATGAACGGTATATTTATCGAGCGGAAGTTATAAAGCACCGCTCCGAAGCCCAACACCGGAAGATAATACCAAGCTTTCTTAAGTGCAACGTACAGCTGTACGGGTACATAAGAAAATAATTGCTTAAACAAAAGTCCTCCGATAAGTATTATAACAAAATACATCAATGCCGCTCTGACTATATAAAGAAACAAACCCGCATATATTCCCATCGAAATTCTGTTCTCTTTACCGTCTTTAATACCTGCTTCAACCCAGTGCATAACATAAGTATTGAACTTACGTCCCGCAACATCAACTTCTTTATACAAATAAGCGAAAGGTATTGCAACTGCCAACGCCAAAATTGCAGCTTCCTGCGAGCCTTTGAAAAAATGACACACCCATATAACGGACGTACTCGTCATTACCGTTAAATCCAGCGGTACCGCCACGCCCATGGGAATTTCATTTATCCACATCATTTCAACTATCATGCCCAGCCACAACCCGGTATGTATATCCCCTAAAATATAACCGAATAAAGGTCCGCAAAAAATAGGACGTGATATCATAAACTGCCCGAACATTGTTATATCGGCACTGAGAACCGCACCGACGAGTGAAAAAATAATAATATCCATCAAAAAATGCTCCGCCGTTTTCAGTCAACAATCCGAGTTTTTATCTTAAAGCAAAACTCTTTGTCTTTATCCAAAGTAAATTCATATACGGCAACTACGGTCGTTCCCTGATAAGTTTTTTCATAGCCGCTGTCGGACGCGGAAACCGTCTCTATCGGACATACCCACCAGTCACAATTTACCGAACTTGAAACAACCGTATCGAATTTAAGATTTTTATCTTTTCGTTTCCAATCTTTTTTATTTTTTATTTCGGCGGTATCCGCGGCGGTTTTTTCCGAGAAAGCAAAAACCTGCTCGACGCCGAATTTAAAATTCATAACGACATCCGAAAGATTTTTTATTTTATATTCAACTTCATAACCGTCGAATTTCAACGGCTTAATTATCTTTGTTACTTCAACCGGTAAATGTTTATCGTTATACCAAACGTGTCCGCACCTTGAAAGAGTCAACCCGTTTTTATCGAGTTTCGAATCATAAATTCCTAAAACAAAATCTCCTTCTTCCTTAAACTTCACGCCGTAAAGACTGTCATAACCGGTATCATTACCGAAAAAGTGATCGAGAAGAGAAGTCTTCCCGTACCAATCGTAAACCAAATGATTTTCAAGCCCGAACTCTTTAACCTTAACCGCATCCGTATGAATGGAAGTGAACTCTTTCGAATCCGCAACGTTATTATTTTCAATAGCTTCTCTTAATTTTTTATGATAGCTTTCATATCTTCTTGTAAGCACGTTGGACAAATTGTAATTTTTGCCCAATATGTCAAACTCAAATATACTTCCTCCTCGTTCGGCGTCAACATAAATATTTTGATTTTTACTTTCGTACAAAAATTCATCAACGCTGTCACAATCAAAATCCGTTTTTATCCAAGAATTTTCCGAGCCGAATTTTCCGTTATATAAATTTTCGGCTTTCAACAAATGTTCATAAATTGCATTTCTTAAATGAGGAAGATAAAGCCCTCCGAACACACCGTGCCAATAAGCACAATTACATTGTCCGGCATAGAGTTCTTTCTTCATATCGGAAGACGTATCAATTTTTTTATCTTGAAATTTTCTGCTTAATCTTATCATTTTTTTGTGCATATTATTAACTTCATCGTACTTGCTTAAAAAATTTCTCCAAAAACCGCCGCGGATAAAAGGTTTAAACTCGGGCGTAAATTCATTTTGTTTTACAAATCTGTCAAAATCATTCTGTACCGACGACGGCAGAGACCATTCTCCCATTTCGAAATAAGAGTTTGTCTGCAAATAAATTCTTCCCTGAGGCTTAACGGTATTTAATACTTCCGAAAAAGTCGCCGTTTCAACGACATCGGAATTTTCTTCAAGTGCCGTAAGGAATGTATCGAGCCATTTATTTTCATAAACGTGTTTATTTGTACCCGGCCACATACCGAACTTTTCGCCGTCATCCGCCATAACAACAACGATATCTTTATCTTCGTTTGCAAGCTGTTTGAAATATTCCATGCATACGCTTACGTCCCGAAAAGGAATCAAATATCTTAATCTCTGACTTATGGGGAAAACGCTTAAAGATGTTCCCTCATCCTCGGTAACATAATAACCTTTCAAATCGTTTTCTTTCAACCCGGACGCCATAAAATGAACATCGTCCAAAATAGTATATTTTATTCCGGCATTTGTAAAATCTTTAACAATTGACGGTTCCCAAACTCTTTCCGCTACCCACGCACCCTGCGGTTTGCAACCGAAAGTATCTTCTATAAATTTCGACAATTGTTTTATCTGTCCGGCTCTGTCCGCCGACGGTATAACGGAAAGTATCGGCTCGTAATATCCGCCGGAAATAAGCTCAAGTCTGCCTGAAGAAATCATTTTTTTTAAGGCTTTAATGTACGGCGGATGAGACTGCACCATAAATTCCCACAACATACCGCTGGAATGAAGATTCCACTTAATTGATTTATGTTTTGACATTACGTCAATAAAAGGTTTATATGCAACTTTATAACCTTTCTCAAAAACCCACTTAAAATTTCCTATGGGCTGATGGTTATGTATTCCTAAAACAAATTTAATTTTTTTCATTTATATTTATCCTGTTTAATGTGCAGATAACCCGAGTATTTCTGCCTCTTTTTGTATATCAAAAATTATATTGTATCTCTCATCCTGAGGTAATGCACGTGCTTCCAATTCCACACCGAAAGACAAAAGTTTCAGGAAAGATTCAACATCGTTTTTATCTACCGACAAATTGGTCAACAATTGTTTTTTACCGTGACTGTAATGCATTCCGCCGACGTTAACCGACTGAAACTTTATTCCGTCATTTGAAATTCTTACAATATCCTGCGGATTTGAAAACAAAATCATAAGTTTATCGTTATCATAAACGCCGTTCGACAAATCATAAGCAGCTTCTTTAACATTTCTGATAATAAGTTTTACCGAACTGGGAACTGCCATAGACATCAATATTTGCTGCATTTCATCCGCGGCAACTTCATCCGAAACGACAAGAATTTTATCGACTTGTACCGTTTTCAACCACCCCTGCACTATCTGCCCGTGAATTAATCTGTCATCTATACGAACTACTTTTATGCTCACATTAAACTCCTGTTGCCAAATTTATAAATTAAGCTTTAAGCTTTTCAAACATAAGTTGTTTTGCGTTTACCATACTTTTTTGTCCGTCCGAAAGGACTTTATCCGCAAGTTCTTTTGCCGTCGTTGCAAATTTACTTGCGAATATTGCCGAAAGCAATATCGGCAAATTTACACCGGTTAAAACTTCCAAGTTGTATTTCCCGGCAAGCAAAAGAGATGCATTGCACGGCGTTCCGCCGAGTATATCGGTGAGAATAAGAGTTCCTTCGGGCTTACTTATCTTAGCAAGAATCTCATCAATTTTAATCCGTAAACTCTGCAGATTTTCATTTTTGATATCTTTATCTATATAAAACAAATTTTCCTGTTTGCCCGCTATAACTTCAGCCGTAGCGATAAGCTCTTTAGTTAAATTACAATGAGAAACTATTAAAACATTTATCATTTAATACTCCTTAAAAAGCCGAAAATTGTTTTGGACAATTTAGTAAAATCATGATGTGCATACTGACTTTTTGATACCAAATCTTTCTTTATTATTCTGATATTTCCGTTTCTCATCTTATCGATTTTTACGGGAACGGAATTATATTTTTTGTACCTTTCCACGACGGATTTCGGTATTATTCCGCTGTTTACAATTACCGCATCCAAAATATCTTCATAAGAATGTTTTATTATTGCATCGACATGATCGCCCAACGTATAGTTTGTCGTTTCCCCGTCCTGCGTCATAATATTCGATATATAAATTTTTACGGCCTTTGATTTTTTTAACGCAGAGACGACACCGTCAAAAAGTAAATTAACTATCACCGACGTATATAACGACCCCGGACCGAATATAACACAATCCGCATTAATTATGGAATTTATAACATCCTTTGAAACTTTTGCATTTTTCGGTTCTATTTCCACGGTATCAATCGTATATTTGCTTCTGGAAATATTTGTCTCGCCTTTAACTTTTTTCCCGTCAACAAGAGTCGCTTTAAGTTTAACGTTGTCCAGTGATACAGGCAAAACTTTTCCTTTTATTGCAAGGACATCGCTCGCATTGAGAATCGCTTTATCAAAACCGCCCGACACCGACGTCAACGCCGTCAAAAACAAATTGCCGAAAGAATGATTTGACAACCCGCCTTTTTTAGGAAATCTGTACCGAAAAAGTTTAGTTATTAAATTTTCTTCTTCCGAAAGAGCCACCAAACAGTTTCTTATATCACCCGGAGGCAAAACGCCAAGCTCCTTTCTCAGCTTACCCGAACTTCCACCGTCGTCGGAAACGGTTACTATTGCGGTAATATCGCAATTATATTTTTTCAGTCCTCTTAACAGAGTCGAAAGGCCCGTTCCTCCGCCTATGGCGGGAATTTTATATTTTTTATTATTTTTATCCCGCACGAAAAATATCCCTGTGATAAAGTTTTACTTTAAATTTATTTTTTATAAAAAATTTTGCCAGTTTTTCGGCTGTCGCTACGGAACGATGTCTGCCTCCCGTGCAACCTACGGCTATTGTCAACTGACTTTTCCCCTCTTTTATATAACCGGGGATAAGATTTTTCAACAATTGAGAAATTTTATTAAAAAACGGTTTATATTCTTTCTGTTTTTCTATGTAATTAACAACTTCGAAATCTTTTCCGGTTTTTGTTTTAAGTCCGGAAACATAGTTCGGGTTGGGAACAAAACGCACGTCAAAAACGATATCCGCTTCCGCCGCAATTCCGTACTTAAAACCGAACGACATTATCGACAATAAAAGCTGTCTTTTATCCGAGCTTAACCCGATAAGTTTTGCCAAAGTATTCTTTAACTCGCCTATCGTCATATTTGTCGTATCTATTTCCCTGTCGGCAACTTTCTGCACAACCTGCAACATTTTACGTTCGGCTTTAATTCCGTCTTTTACAAGTAAGCCCAAAGGATGTCTGCGTCTTGTTTCGGAATATCTTTTTAATATTGTTCCGTCGTCGGCATTCAAGAAAAAAACTTCGTTGGCTATCTTTTCTTTCTGCAATTCCGCAATGATATCGGTTATCTTATTGATATTCTTACCGGCACGGACATCAATGCTTAACGCAACATTTTTATATTCGTTTCTTTTCTTCTTATACAGTTTAATAAACTCCGAAACAAATTCAAACGGCATATTATCGACGCAGACATAGCCGAAATCTTCCAAGAGATTCAGCACCTGACTCTTGCCCGCACCGGATATACCCGAAATTATCAGAAATTTATTCTTCATTTTTGCTCTTTATTTCCCGTATAAGTTTTTTATTCATTTCAACGGCGGCAAAATAACCTCTGTTTTTCAACCTCTGATTGAGACTTGCCGTTTCCACGATAATTGCAAGGTTTCTTCCCGGAGCGACAGGCACGGTAATTTCCGGAACTTTAACCCCCAATATATCGGTAAACTGTTCCCTCAGCCCCAGCCTTTCTACTTTGTCGGCTTCATCCCAATGAACAAGATTTATCACAAGCTCTATTTTTGACTCGTCGAGAATATTGGCTATACCGAACATATTTCTGATATCGATAACACCCACTCCCCTTAACTCCATATGATGTTTTACCACGCCTGTAGCCTTACCCATCAAGATTCTTCCGGAACGTTTGGTTATTTCAACGATATCGTCGGAAACAAGCATATGTCCTCTTTTTACAAGTTCCAATGCACATTCCGACTTACCGACTCCGGACTTCCCTCTGATAAATACCCCCAGACCGTAAACATTACAAAGTACTCCGTGAACTTTCTGCATAGGAGCAAGTTTTTCGTCCAAATAAAAAAGAAGGTCTCCCAAAAGCTGTGCCGAAGATAGCGGCGTGCTTAAGAGAGGCACATTCAATTTATTAAAAACTTCCAACATTGATCTTAAAGGATCAAACGACCTTGTAATAATGCAGCACGGAACCTGTTTGGGCGAAAAAACTTTCGTCAACATCTCGCACTGTTTTTCATAGGAAAGAGAAGTAAGAAAAGTATGTTCCGCAATACCTATTATCTGCACTCTTTCGTACGGCAAATGAGCAAAATAACCCGCAAATGCAAGCCCCGGCCTGTTAGTATCGGGGACGGTAATTTCCTTTCCCAATCCGCCGGAACCTGCAATTAACGTAAGTTTTAAATCTTCTGCTTTTTCGTCGATTAAAGTGCCAACCGTTAAAACCGGCATTGTTTAATAGGCATCCTCTTGTTGAATTATTTTTACTACATCTTCTTTAGTTTCGGCATCTTTGATTGCCTGTCTTAAGAACTTATCTTTAAATAACCTTGATATTCTCGATAAAGCCTTTAAATGCTGACCCGTAACTTCTACCGGCCCTACCAAAAGGAATATAATGTAAACCGGTTCTCCGTCCAAAGAATTAAATTCTATTCCTTTTTTGGATATACCCAAAACACCTATCTGTTCGGACAAAACATCGGTTTTTCCGTGAGGGATTGCAACTCCCTGTCCTATACCCGTCGAGCCTAATTTTTCTCTTTCAAGAACAACATCGATAATCTCTTCGGTATTCTTGATTTTTTTTGAAGTTTTTAAAAGCTCTATCAACTCAACAATAGCATCCTTTTTGTTCTGAGCTTTTAAATCCACCGTGATGGCATCCTGGGATAAAAAATCCATAATGTTCATTTTCTGTAAAGCCTCCTGATTAGAGTGTTTCTTTTTTTAGTTATTAAATTCCGGTTCCAACATTACCAAAGAACCGCTGTCTTTTCTGTATAAAACGTTTAATTTATCGGTAGAAGAATTTAAAAACATATAAACTCTGTAATTCAAAGAATCCATTTCGTTTATCGCATCTTCTATTGATACCGGATGTATGTCAAATCTCTTAATTTCGGAAATCTTCGTTCTGGAATCTTCCATTGTATCATAAGAGAAAACATCCGCTTTAATTTTCTTGGCTTTGGATACTTTTAAATTTGCTTTTCTGTGAATTTTGGAAATTTCTTTTTCTTTTCTCAACTGTTTGGCAAGTTTATCAACCGTTAAATCTATTGAAGAATATAAATCTTCGGATTCTTCTTTAGCTCTGAAAGCTCTCCCGTCAATGTAAAAAGTTACTTCCGTAATTTGTCTGTTTTTTTCAACCGACAAAATAACGTGAGCTCCGACAGTGTCACCGTCAAAATACTTACCGGCTTTAGAAACTTTTTGTCTGACATAAGAACCGATTGCATCCGTCAACTTCAAGTGTCTTGCAGTGATATTAATTTGCATACACGAACTCCTTTTACGTCAGTATTAATTTATACCATTTTTTGCTTCTAAAAGCAATCTTATAATTAATTATAATCCATATTTTAAAAAAATACAACCTTTTTTTAAAACGGCAACGGCAATGTATAATGTACAATGTACAATGTATAATGTATAATGAACGACAACGGCAACGACGAACGGCAGACGGTGTTGCCTTTATATATTGCCTTTTTGTCGCCACCTTCTGTGAAACCAAAACCAATAAGAAGGATACCTTTCAACGTACTTCTGCAAAATCTCGTTATACTTTATCATTATTTTTTTAATATTTTCTTCTTCGCTTTCCGAATAATCAACAACTATTTCTTCGAAAGTTGCGACATATCTTCCGTCGGGCTGTCTTACGCAAAACGATGTAATAATAGGACTTTTAGCTCTTAAGGCAAAAACAGCAGGCCCTTTCGGAGTAGATACATCCGCAAAGAAAAACGGAACATATACGCCGCTGTCGCCGGCATGCTGGTCTGCCAAAATTGCGACAAATTCGTTTTTCTTCAACGCTCTCAAAACGCCTATCGGTGCATTTTCCTTGTAAATGGTTTTATAGCCTCTGTTTGACCTTATGCCGTTTATCATTTCATCAAAATACGGATTTTCCTGTTTGGCAACAATAACCGACAACGGATATCTCTTACCGAAAGATATTGCAAGCATTTCCCAATTACCGAAATGTGCGGAAAGCATTATCGCACCTCTGCCGGCCTTCAATGCGTTCTCCACAAGATATATATTTTCAAAATTTATAAAATTTTTAAGCTGTTTATCCGACATTTTACTTACAAAAATTATTTCAACTACCGTGCAGACAAACTGTTTATAAACATCTTTTGCAATTTTATTTATTTCTTCTTTTGTTTTATCGGGAAACGCTTTTGTCAAAGAGCTTATAATATGTTTCTTCCTTATCGGAACAAACTTAAAAGCCGTAGCCGCCAAAAAAAAACCGATTTTTTTTGCAGTTTCCATTGAGAACAAATACAAAAAAGCCATAACGGCTTTCAAAGCATAATATTCCGTAAGATGTTGTAATTTTTTATTCTTTTTCATTTTTCAGAAAAAATTTTGCAATAAAACTTCTTTTAATATCTATAGCCTTATGATAACAAAGTTCATGACAACAAAAACACGATATACAGTTATTTCGTTTTACAATCGGATGTTCAGTCTCACCTTTAACAAAATATATGGTATTTGCCGGACAATGTTTGATACATTGCAGACAATTAACGCATTTTCTGTTATTTATTACCGGAGCAACCCAAATAAAATATCCCAAACATTTAGCAATAAATCTTGTAATTTTTCTCGGTAAAAAATTTATAAATTTTTTCGTAACGGGCAACTTAACTTTTTCAAAATTAAATTTACTTATATCGTCGCCGACACAAATAATATTCTTTAAATTTACGTTGCCGAGATTTTTCTCCCGTAACGGTTTAATTAAAATATTATCTTTTAATTTAAAGCCGAACTTACTTAAAAAAAACACATCCAGTGATACGGTATCTTTAGACGCGGCAACAATATTAAAACTTCTCTTTTTTCCGCTGAGGCTCGGTCCGTTACCTTCCAAACCGTCAATACCGTCAACCAAAGTAAACAGAAGTTTTTCTTTAACCATTCTATATATTTCGCTTAGCAGATAAGAAAAGTCGTACGGAGCGGGAGCTAACTTATGATATTCCATTTTTCCCGTGCCGGGAATAACTCCGTAAAAATTTTTTATTCCGCAAGAAAAACCCATTAACGTATGTGTTTTAAGTTTGGGAATGTTTATTATTGCATCATACTCTATAAGAGCTTTTGTTACACAAATTTGTTTTATCGTCGGATGCTGAATGGAAACTTCTATCGAACCGAACTTTTCAAAATTTACAAGTTCAATATTTTCTTCTTTCGCCATTGCAAGCATACCGGTTTTTTCCCAAATATGTTCAATACCGTTCAACAAATTACCGGGACTGTCTCCGACAATCGGAATTGCACCGAAATATTTCACTATTCTTACTACAGCTCTGACTACTTCCGGATGAGTGGTAATAGCCTGTTCCGGCAAATAAGCACTCAATAAATTCGGTTTTATTAAAATTCTCTTATTAGGTTTAATTATTTCATTTACATTACCTAAAGATTTTACTGCGTTATTGACAGCATTAAAGACATTATCTCTATCGTAGTTGTTGCAATAATAAGCAGATATTATTGTTTTAAGCATTAAGCGTTAATTATCCTTTTTTACAGATAAAATTTCGTCTATAACTTTTTCGCTGTCTTTATTCATTCTGACAGCGATAATTTTAGATATACCCTGTTGTTCCATCGTTACACCGTAAAGAGTATCCGCCATTTCCATAGTTCTTTTGTTATGAGTAACCACCATAAACTGTGTATCCTGTGCAAATTCCCTTATTATATTGTTGTACCTTCCGACATTGGCGTCATCAAAAGGAGCGTCAACCTCGTCCAAAATACAGAACGGAGACGGTTTCACCATAAAGGTCGAGAAAAGAAGTGCCACGGCGGTGAAAGCTTTTTCTCCGCCGGAACACTGCATAATATTTTTAACGGTTTTTCCGGGAGGCTGAGCTTTTATATCCACACCCGATTCAAGCAAATTATTTTCGTCCGTCAAAATAAGGTCGGCTTCCCCTCCGCCGAAAACTTTCTTATACAGAAGTTTAAAATGTTCTCTCACTTCGTCGAAAGTTTTCTTGAAGTTTTCGACGGTCGTATCGTTTATTTTCTTAATTGTTTCTTCCAAATCGGACTTTGCTTTTTCCAAATCTTTCTTCTGTGCCTGCATAAAATCGTATCTCTGAATTAACACTTCATATTCTTCTTCCGCACTCCAGTTAATCGCACCGAACTCTTCTATTTTCTTTTTCAGTCTCGCAATTTCTTCTTTATTAACTTCCACGCCTATATATTCGCCTTTTATTTCCTCGTAAGTTTTCCCGTAATTTTCCAAAATTTGTTTTTCCAACATATCTTTTTGGGTATTAAAACTCGATTGATCTTTCTGCAAATTAGCA
Source organism: uncultured Elusimicrobia bacterium (assembly GCA_937916125.1). Taxonomy (GTDB): domain Bacteria; phylum Elusimicrobiota; class Endomicrobiia; order Endomicrobiales; family Endomicrobiaceae; genus Ruminimicrobiellum. The sequence goes on from CALGGE010000049.1 coordinate 25,637, forward strand.
ACTTCATCATTTAACTGACCGGCTTTAATTCTTATCTCGGCAAGTATATTTTCTTTGTTATCTATATCAGTCTGTATTTTATCTCTGTCTCCGATTACCAACTGAAGTTCGGTTTCTTTCTGTGTCATCATCTCTCTGTTTGTTTGAATACTCGTTTTTTCAACTTCTCTTTTTTCCTGAACGCTCTTCAGTTCCGTTTCTATCTCGGCAATTCTGTTTGTTTTTTTCTCGATTTCCGAATTCAAATTATTTATGCTTTCAATCAAATATTTTTCGCCCTGCTGTCTGTTTGCCAAATCGGAATTTCTTGAAGCGTATCTGTTAGAACTTTCGATATATGCACCGCTTGCTTCGTCTTCCTGCGGTTTGTACGCTTCTATTTCCTGTTCCGTTTTTACAAGCTCTTCATTTAAAGAAATCGTTTCCGTTTCAATATTTGTAAGCTGCATATCGATATCGGCAATTTTATTATTTACTCCGTCAAGTATTTGTTGATTCTGTTCTTTTTCTTTCAGAAATTTTTCTATTTCCGACGCCGTATCGGATATATCATTTTTTCTTTCCTGAATTTTGTCGTTGATAACATCTATCTGTGACTTTATTTCATACTTGGATTTCTCAAAGCTTCCTTTATCCAAACTGATATTCAATTTGGAATCTTCCCTGTTATCTATTTCTTTATTTAAATTTTCAAGTTCAACTTTCAGACCGGCTATTTCCTGTTGCAACTTCTTAATCTGCTCTTCCACCAAAACCGGTTTATCCGATATATTTTTTACTCCGCCGGTAACCATGGCGGCAGAATAAATTTTATTATTATTTATAAAAATTCCGTCGGCAATAAACTTGCCGATTTTTTCGTATTCCGGTAAACAGTTTAACATTTTAAAAAGTTCAACCGCACCGTCGGTACTCGGGCTTATTTGTATATCGTTTGAAATATTTTCGGATATTAAAAACGTCAACCTGCACATATCGTTATCGGTTAAATATTTTATTGCATCATCGGCCTGCTGCATATTATCGCAAATAAGATAATCAAGTTTATCTCCCAAAGCACTCGCTACAATATCTATCTTATCCAAATCGGGAGAAATAATTTCGGAAAAAGTATATTTTACCCCGCCCAAAGCTTTTACGGCTTTTATGGCATTTGCAACAGGGTTTTCGGCGTCCATTTCTTTCAACGTATCTATTTTTGCTTCAAGTCCGGAGATTTTTTTGTTGTATTCGATTTCTTTATCTTTTAAACTTTCAATTTCCGCGTCGATAGTCATAACAGTCTGTTTGCACGTTTCAAATTTGGTCTCGGTTTCTTTAAGCGAATTGGTAACCGTCTCAAGCTGAATGTTATAACTTTCTATCTCTTGGTTGGCAGGAGCTATATCGTTATTAAGTCTGTCGATATTTCTTTGAGCAGATTCGACGGAAGCCTGTGCCGTAGCCTGCTCCTGTATGACGGTAACCTTTGAATTATTTAAAGAGTCTTTATTTTGACTCAAGTCTTCAAGTTTGGTTCTTATTTCATCTTCTTTTGCTTCCAAATCTTCAATTTGTTGCTTTATTATATTATATTTTGCTTCTTTCTCATCCAAGTCGGCTTTCAGCCTTGCAACTTCCGCTTCAATATCGTCGTTCCCGGCAGTACTCATCTTGGCTTTATCGTCTTCATATTGTACAATTTTATTTTTTGCATCTTCTATTTCCGTTTGCAGTCCGTCATGTTCGATAGTTAACTCGGAATCTTTTTGATCCAAATTGCTTATTTTTGCGTCAGCCACCGCAATTTCAGTCTTAAACTCCTGAAATTCATTATTTAACGAAATGTATTTTTCATTATTTTCGGTCTGACTAAGTCTTAAATCCTGAAGTTCCGCTTCGGTTTGATGTAAAGAAACGTTTGCCGTTTCAAATTCTCTTATTTTCGGTTCGATATTTGTTTTTATTTTTTCAAGTTCTTCATAACCGCGTGCCAAATTATTTACTACTTCGGCAATCTCGTATTTTGTTAAATCTTCTTTATACTTTTTACACTGTTTGGCTTTTCTTGCCTGTTGATCGAGCTTCTTTTTCTGGTCTTCGTAAACTTTTAAAGAATCTTCAAGTCTTGACATTTCCACGCTTACGCCGTCAAGTCTTCTTAAAGCTTCTTCTCTTCTTACTTTATATTTTGCCACACCGGCAACTTCCTCAAGAAACTCTCTTCTGGTCTCAGGTGTAGCCATAACAAGTTCTTCAACTTTATTCTGCTCTATAATGGAACTTCCGCCTGTTCCTATACCCGTATCAAGAAACAAATCTATAATATCTTTCAATCTGCATTGAGTTTTATTGATAAAATATTCGCTCTCTCCGCTTCTGAAAAGTTTTCTTGTTATAGCCACTTCGGAATAATCGATGGGAATTACATTTTGAGAATTATCAAACGTCAATGTTACTTCCGCCATACCGGCTTCCTTTCTGGCTTTTGTTCCGCCGAAAATTACATCCTGCATGGCTTTTGTTCTCATTGATTTTGTTTTTTTCTCACCAAGACACCAACGGATGGCATCGGTTATATTGGACTTTCCGCAGCCGTTAGGCCCGATAATTGCAGAAACTCCCTTATCAAAAGTTAAAACGGTTTTATCCGCGAAAGATTTAAAACCGTATAATTCCAATTTCTTTAAGTACATTGATTTTTCCCAAAGAGTTTGTTTAGTAAGTCATCACTGATATTTTCTCGGGGAGACAACCCCGTGCCAGGCGTTTCGGTTCATTGTAAGAAACGATATTTTTTATTTAACATATAAAAACATACCGCCAACGAGACCGCCATAAAATAATGAGGTTATCTCACCGAGAAAGCGTACAGATTGATTTGCTGTCGATAATTAAATTAAGAAACTTTGCATTTTCTAATGTCGGAAATTTTTAATATTTTTCCGTCATTACCTACAAGTCTTGCTACTATTTTAATGTCGCCGGGTTGAAAATATGACCAATCATACCACCAATATCCCGAAGCGAATCTGCAAGGTTGCCATTCGCTATCATTAAAAGAAACTTCTACATAGCCGTCAAAAGATGCACCTATTCTTAAAACATAGTTGTCGCCATAAACCGTTTCATTTTCAACAGGATAGTCAACCAAAACATAAGAATTACCGTTGTTAATAAATTCTTCCTGTTTTTTACCGATAACCTGCTGTTTTACACAACCTTTTTTAGAGCAAGCTGCTTTCTTTGTTGTTTTTGCCGCAACTGCTTTCTTCTTTACAACCTTTTTTTCCGTACTTACTGCCTTTTTTACTGCTTTTTTTGTAGCCATTTTTACACTCCAATTAAAAAATTATTTTTCTAAATTTTTGTGTTATCATATTATACATAACTGAAAAAGATTTTGCAACTTTTATTTAACGTCAATATGCTGTTTTTGATCTTTACCGGTAGCGACTTCTTTACCGAAAAGTTCGTAATAATACACCGTGGGAATTCCCGCAAAACCGTCTTTGGATTGAATATACACTTTGTCAAGGAAACAATCAACGTCGTTTATTTTAATAACGGCCTTTGCTTTTTTGTTATACATACTTAACGTCATGGGCTTTTCTTTTACGGCTTTTAAAACAAACTCAAAATTTTTATTTGCTTCGTTATATTTTGCTTTGTAGCCGTAAGCTTTCTTATCGAAAGCACTGAGTTCTTCCCTTTCGCCGTTTTTCTTTGCATAAAGCAACCAATACGCATCTATCGGGTTATCTTTGTTTATTTCACCGTTGACTACATTTGCATCATAACGAACAATATTTGCATTTTTACTTCTTTCTATTACAAATAAATTTTCCGAATCCGCATACAAAGTTACCGCCGCCGCAAAAAACAACATTACCGACAATACAATTTTTTTCATATTTTCTCCTTTTATCTGCAGAGATAAAAATACGGACAACTGCCGCAAACAACATCGTCATAGCTTTCCGCCCTGAAAGGCTCATCGCCGTTTATCTCCGCAATTATATATTTCATTTGGTCTATTGCTTCGGAATAAAGTTTTTGCTTATCCTGTTTTGCGGTAAACAACCCCGTTAAAGCACACGTTTTCAAAGAATATAAATAACAATTATCTACCTGTTTATTAAATTCTTTTTCATACGCATATTTATACATTATCAACTGAAAAGAGTCTATGTTCCCGACAACAATTTCTCTTGTCAGGTCGTTCCTGTTTTCAACACGATTTTTTGTTTTTAAATTCGGTTTTATCTTACCGGTTTTATAGTCTATTATTTCTATGGTTCCGTCTTCATTCTCATCTATTCTGTCAATTCTTACTTCCAATTTATATTTGTTATCGTTAATATCAACCGAAGATTGCAAAACATGTTCCGAAGCGATAATCTTTGCAAAAGGTCTCGTAAGCTCGTTGTTATAAAATTTTTCCATCTTATATCTTATAAGCTTTTTCTTAAGATAGTTTTCCCCCGTATTACAGTTGCCGAAATATTTCTCCAAATATTCGTCAAGTTTTTTAAAAAATGTTTCCTTGAAAATTGTATCATTCAGTTTGTCTTTTGTCAATCCTTCGGGAAAAACGTTTTTAAGAAAGTCATGCAGGCAATTCCCTATATCCAAACTTTCATAATCATTGTCATAGTCGGTATGCTCTTTAAGCCTTAAAACAAATTTATAATAAAATTTTAATTTACATTCAAGATATGTATCCGTGTTTGTAGCGGAATATTTAAACTCTGAAAGATATTTTTTTATCTCGTCCGTTTTTGCATATTCGATTTTCGGACATATTTTCGAAGAACCTGCAATAAAAACATTTTTAACATCCGTTGCCGAAAGAGATTTTTCTTTAAACTGTTTATTCCAGATTATCTCTTCCACAAACCTGCTCCTTACGGAATCGTTATCATTAGGATATATTAACGAAACTTTTTTTGCGGAAGAAATAAGCGACATAAAATGATATTTTTGAATATCGACTTCTCTGCCGGAATAACCGACGCCCAGAGAGACCGCAATATCTTTCGGTATAAGCGGGCTGACCTCGGAAACCGACGGCACAATCGAATCCATCAGGGACAAAACAAAAACATTATCAAAGCTTAATCCTCTTGCTTCCATAAGTCCCAAAATCTGAAGACCTTTCAGAGGACTTCCCGTAAGGCTGATGTTCCCTTTAAGCAAAACATCTTCAAGTATTGCCAAAATTTCTTTGGCTTCAAATATTTCATCGGCACAAACACATTTTGTAAACTGTCCCGCAATATCGTAAATAATATTTAAAGCTCCGACGTTGAAAGGATATGTATTTATCAAACTCTTTTCCGATATAGTATCGGCAATATTTTTAATGCAATTAGCGAATTCTTTCATCGTAACAAAATTACCGAAATTTATTATAAACAGACTAAAAATATCGGTCATTATTTCTCTTACTCTTTCGGGCGAAACAGGCTTCCAATAGGCTGAAATTTTCTTTGAAATAATACCGCATAAAGTTTCGTTGTTTATTATTTCGTCAGGGGCAATAAACATATATCTTTTAAACAGACTGTCGTCATCAAATCTGTCAAAATTTTTTACGATTTCATGTACTATTATTCTTGTAACTTCGGGATTACCGGCAAATCTGATATTTTTGACAAGCGGATTGGATATTATCGAAACGATATCTTTAACATAATATTTATTTCCGTTTCTGTTTTTCTGAGCCTGTATTAAAGAATTGATTAAAGCAAACACCGTTGTCTTTTTGGCGGGATATCCCACCGCAATATTAATATCTTTGCACACGCCGTAAAGCTCGCTCATAACAGATTGAAGTATGGAATTGTCAGGCACAATTATAACGGTATTTTTTCTTTCCCGTTCGGAAAGCTTAAGTATAAGATTTTTTACAAGGCACGCCTGCGACTGCCCGTCGTAAGCGGCATAAATGTCAATATTATCGTTGACGGAATCTTTTACTTCAGGAACATTTGTAATATTAAAATCTTTATAAAATTTTTTAAGTGCGGTCCAATTTGCGGCACTGCCTTTTAATATTATATCCAATTTTTTATCATCATAAATTTGTTTAAACAAATCGGTTTCGGATTTATTAAGATAATACGGATTAAACAAAATTACTTTTTTGTATTTATAAAAATATTTCAACACGCTCTTATCGGCATTATGGTAGCCGTAACCGCGTGTTGTCTTTCCCGTTTCATCAAGTTTTTTATGAAATAAAATTCTTATCTCGTGCAAATATTTTAAAAGTTCGTTTATATTTTCGGGCAGATCGTAGCCGATATCGGCATTTACTTTAAGATTTAAAAGTTTGGAATTATCTATTTTTTCCACGTCCAGCGAATTAATAAAATTCAGTATTTCGTTGCCCCACTGAAAAAACTCCGAAAATTTAAATTGAGCAAAAGCATTTTTGCCGATGCCCGTTTTTACGGTTTCGTATATGGTATAAGCACTGTCGATATTTGAAATTTTTGAAATATTATTTTGTTTGTCTATTTCGTCTATCAGTTCGTCAAATGTTAAAAATTTCGGCGGGATAAAAGATTTTTTTATTTTACGGGAAAGTTCTCTTTTTATAAAAAGGCTCGGCCTTTTGGATGGCATTACAACGGCAATTTCCTCAAACGAAACACCGTTTTTTTGCAAATCAAGTATATGATTTGCCGTCTTGGCAACAATATTGTCATTAATGGTTAAATTTATTATAGTCATTGTACATTATAACATTGTACATTGTCCAAAGCCTTCTTCTGTTCCTTAATAACTTTTTCTATTCCTTTTTTGGCGGCTTTAAGCATTTCATCTAAATCTTTTTTTGAGAAAGTATGTCCCTCGGCAGTTCCCTGCACCTCAACAAGATCGCCGTTATCCATCATAACAACATTCATATCTATATCGGCAATATTATCTTCCTTTGCGGACAAATCAAGTACCATTTCGTCGCCGACAAAACCTACGCTTATTGCGGCGAGATACCCTTTTAAAGGGAAAGTTTTTATTAACCGTTGTTCGTGAAGTTTTTTCAGTGCCAAAACAAGTGCAATAAAACCGCCGTTGATTGATGCCGTTCTTGTTCCGCCGTCGGCTCTTATCACGTCGCAGTCTATTGTTATTGTTCTTTTGCCCAATTGTTCCAAATCAACGCAGGCTCTTAACGCTCTGCCTATAAGACGTGATATTTCCTGAGCTCTGCCGTTCTGCAATTTTTTTCTGGATATTCTTTCGTTGCAGGATCTGGGCATCATGGAATATTCCGCAGTCAGCCAACCTTGGTCTTTTTTTTCCGCTTCGATAAAAGGAGGAACTTTCTCCTCGACGGTTGCCACACAAAGGACTTTTGTATCTCCCAACGAAAACATACATGAGCCTTCCGCATGCGGTAAGTAATTTTTTTCTATTGTTATTTTTCTCACTGTTATACTCCTGTTTTGTTGTTATATATTGTCCGTTCTTCCAATCTTTACAATTACTTAACAATTTTCAGCTTCTGTACGAGCCGTTGATTTTCACATAATCGTATGAAAAATCACAAGTGTAATATTTGGCAAACTGTTTACCTGCCTTAACATCTATAGTAATCTGGCATTCTTTCTGTTGTAAAATTTTCTTAGCTTTCTTCTCGTCAAACTTCACTGCCATACCGTCTTTTGCCGTCATAATATCGCCGATATAAATATCAACTCTGTCGGGATTTACTTTTACACCTGCACGACCGAGAGCGGCAAGTATTCTGCCCCAGTTTGCATCCGAACCGAAAAATGCCGTTTTTACAAGAGGCGATGTCGCTATGGTAGAGGCAATCTTTTCGGCATCTTCACGCTTTTTGGTATTTTTAACAAAAATTTCTATCATTCTTGTAGCACCTTCGCCGTCACTTGCCATCATTTTTGCAAGTTTTAAAGTAACTTCATTTAATGCTTCCTGAAATATTGCCAAATCTTTTGCATCAAGCTTACCGGTATCACTCTGCCCGTTAGCCATAAGCAAAACCGTATCGTTGGTAGAAGTATCTCCGTCAACGGATATACAGTTATAAGATTGTTTAACCGCCGCTTCCAAAACTCTTTGAAGCTGTTTCTGATATAATTGTGCATCGGTTAAAATAAACGATAACATCGTTGCGTGCAAGCCCTGCAAATTAGGATGAATCATTCCGGCACCTTTAGTACACGCCCATATTTTTATTTCCCCGTTTGAGACTTTAATTTTCTTAGAGATATATTTAGGGTAAGTATCGGTTGTCATTATGGATGTTACCGCTGCAAGTTCGTCTTTCTTTTTTATGGAATCAACAAGTTTGGGAACAGCCTTAACCATTTTATCGACGGGAAGGAAATCACCTATTACGCCGGTTGATGCCGCAAGAATATCCGTATCGGAAATTTTCAAATATTTGGCAACTTCTTTACAGACGATAAGAGCATCTCTTTTGCCCTGTTTTCCCGTGCAGGCATTTGCGCAACCGGAGTTCGCAACTATCGCCTGAAAGAGTCTGTATTTTTTTATTCTGTCTATATCTATCAAAACGGGGGCTGCCTTTACCAAACTGCCCGTAAACATACCTGCCACGGTGCAGGGACTGTCCGAAAAAAACAATGCGAAATCATTTTTGTTTTTATTTTTTGCTATTCCGCCGTGTACACCGCCGCAATAAAAACCTTTAGGTAACATTTTATTTCTCCTTTAAAAAATTGCCGAGCAATTTTTAACACATAATTTACAATATATACCATACGCAAACTACAAATTCAACTTCGTTATTATACATTATTTTTAATAAAAATGCGAAGATTTTTATTGAAAATATTTTTATTTATTTATATATTATAGTTATGGACAAAAATATTTTAGCCGTAATCGTATCTTATAATCCCGACAATTCAATAATAAAATTATACAATTCCATAAACAAACAGGTTGACGAATTGATTATTATTGACAATTTCTCGACGGAAAAAGAATCTCGAAAATTATTAAAAAAACTTTCCGAAGAAACAAAAATAATTTACAACGATACAAACTCGGGTGTAGCGGCAGCCCTTAACCAAGCCGCACGGTATGCAATAAGCAACGGTTATAAATGGCTGTTAACGCTTGATCAGGACAGTGAGTTTCTCCCCGACACTTATAAAACATTGATTAATTCCTATGAGAAAACGGAAGATAAAGACAGAGTGATGATTATAGCACCGAAAATCGGAAAAAACACGAAGCAATTTTTGAGAAACGGAAAATCGGAAGATTTGAAGCAGGAGATATTGAATTTAACTTCGGGAAGTTTGATAAAGACGGAAAGTTTCAAACATATAGGTTTTTTCGACGAGAAATTATTTATAGAGCAGGTTGATAACGACTTTTGTTATCGTTTAAAAAAGTTCGGCTACAAAATAAAAGTAGCACAAAACATACATTTCTTACACAAAATAGGCAATGCCGAAAAAAAATACGGTTTTACGTTGAGAAACCATTTGCCCGTAAGAAAATATTATTTGGCAAGAAATTCCGCGATAATGTTGAAAAGATACTTTTTTACGGCACCTTATACGACGGTACGGTATTTCCTCGGCGGAACAATTTTAGGCTGGATAAAAATACTGTTATTCGAAAAAAACAAATTCGAGAAAATTTCCAACGGTGTTAAAGGTTTAACGGAAGGGTTAAAACTTAAATGATATACTGATAAAGTGAGAACCGTAAGACTCTTCAATTTCCAACGGCATTTCAAAAGCATAATCCGCAGTCAGCTCGGTGTTGTTTGCAAATTCAAACGTATAACCGAAGCCGAAATCAAAAGCTTCCTCTCTGCCGCCTAATCTTACGGCTAATTTTCTGTTGAGCAAATAAGACTCCGCTCCAAGTTTAAGAGTTGTTTCGTTATCTCTGAATATTATATCAGCCGCAACAGTAAAATAAGGAATCTTTACATACGGCAACATATCGTTATAATAACTTAAACCTAAAACATTTACATTTTTAACTTCATCTTTTTCCATATAACCTATATCTGCGGGAAGAAGATATTTACTGCTGTAACCTATGCCTATACCGTTACTGAAAATAGCCATAACGCCGATATCGGCAGTCATTGCACCTTTGGAATTTTCCAAATCTTTATCTTCTTCGTCAAACTTAGTTTCCTGCATTAAATATTTTGCATTAACACCGGCACTGATTTCAACGAAGTCGCTATCCACTCTCAACACATCATTTAACATTCTTGCATAACCGATATTAAACGTATCTTCTCTTCTTAATCCCGGTACGGAAGTTGAAGACCATGCAAATGATACGGCACCTGCTTCCGGAGATATAGGATAAATATAGCCGAAATAGTTGGCGGCAACTTCTACGCCGTCAACACCTGCAAACAACCTTGACCCCATTAAGGTTACTTCCTGCCGAATAGCAAATGCAATACCCGATATATTGTACAGAGGTGCATTTGCATCATTACCTACTGCGGTATAAGCACCGCCCATACCTAATGCTCTTACGCCCCAATAGGTATCAACAAAAGCTGCCTGTGCTTTCTGAACCGCTAACATAATTATTACGAGTGATAAAATCACAAATATTTTTTTCATAATTTACTTTCTTAACTTATTACCAAACAAATGCTATCGTACCGCTGATAATCTTACCTTTTTCTTTTATCTTAATTTGATAAATATAAGTTCCGCTTTCTGCCCAATCTCCGCTGTTATTGGTATCCTTTTTACCTTTCCATACGAAACCGTTTATATCACCGGCAGTAAGTTCTGCAACTTTCTTACCGTTCAAGTTGTAAATCTTAACAACATCACCCTCTACCAAGTTACTAAACCTGAAGCCCTCATAAGTTCCGCCGGATATTCTGGATTTTACTCTTACTCTCTTTGCAGGTCTGTAATCATTATCGGCTAAATTACTGCTAACCATTATTAAATAATATCCAAAATCAGCTACTGGACAACGTACTGTTTTATTTTCAGTATCCACGCTTATAACCTTTATATACTCCCATGCAGCACCATCAGCACTGTAAAGGACATCAAATTTCGTTGCAGTACTACCTGAAGCTCCATAAGAGAAGTTCGCATAACCCTGAGAAATTATACTTAAACCTGCGGCATTTGTATAAACTCTGTATCCCGCAAGCATTTTATTTCTATCAATATCAGCAGTTGCAATTGTTCTTGCTACCTTATAAGCTACCGAACGAACATAAGCCGAAACAGGAAATAATGAAGAAAACAAATCATCCAACGATATTTCTTCTATGCATATCTCTCCGCTACCCTCTACAGAACCCGGATCAAAAGTAATTGTTGTACCGGAATAATCTTGATTACCGTCATTATATTCTACGGTTCCGCCGGCAGAGGCTGTAACTGTAGCCGTAGCTGAAGATGTTATAACCGCTTTTATATACTCTTCATCGGAAATCTCCGTATCGGGACAATAAACTACAGAACTACCGCCCGCATCACTTTTTGCCGTAACTCTTATTCTGTAATGTACGTACTCTACACTATCGGATAACGTAGGTAAAGTAATAAAAAATTCCGTGTTATTATAAATAGTCAGCTCTCTTTCGGGAGCATACTCAAGATTTGAAGAATCCCCGTTAATATAATACTCAACTCTTGCCGTTGCGGAAGAATATCTGCCGAAATCCGCTGAAATTTTAGGTTTTAAAACTCTTGTGTTAGCAGAAACGGTATTAATAGCTTCGTGAGTAATCGTTAACTTCGGGAAATAAATCTCCGCAATAAATTCCCTGACATTAGCAAAAGCGAAAGAACTTATTGCTAAAGAAAACGACAAAACTAAAAATAATAATATTTTTTTCTTTTTCATTTTTATTTATTTTTTTCCAACACAGAAACCATACCAAACTTATCAACTTTAAAAGAAATTGCTTTCGTTGCTTCTCTATTTAATGCATTTACTTTAAATATTGCCGTATATTTACCTTTACTCAAATCCTTAGTCGGCAATACAATATCTTTAAATTCTCTTTTACTTTCACAATATGTCGGTGCAGTTTCCGCTATAAACAGTTCTCTTATAAGATTTTTATCTTTATATATTTCGATACAACCCGTATGTCTAATATGAACGTTGCCATTATTTTCTATAGTCATTCTATAACAAATATTGTCACCGGAATTAAAAATATCTACGGAATCAATATTAAAAGATATCTTTTCGGTTCCCAATACCATAATATAAACAGGAACCGATATCACGATATTTATTATATCTTCTTTATCTTTTTCTGCCTTAAAAGAAACCCTTACCGAGACAGAACCTTTAAAATTCTTATTAACAAAAACTTTATAAGGAATTGTTACTGTTTGTCCCGCAGGAATAAGATATTTTTCTTTTTCAAATTTTATTGTTGCATCAACATCAATATTCTTATTTCCGGAAAAACACTTTCCCTCAGAAAGTTCCGGAACAGCATAAATATCTTTCTCATAAGTATTCGTAATCTGATAATAACTCTTATATTCCGTACCGGGGTCACCCATAACATTTGTAGCTGCAGGATATACAGACAATCCTGCATAAACAAAAGAACACGAAAAAAATAAAATTAAAAACAAAGAACTTAATACTTTATTCATCATACGACAACTCTACAATAATTTTTGAACTATAACTACCCTCTACCGCAGTTGCAAAATTTGCACCCAAATATATTTTAGGATATATTCCTTCAACCTGCATATCACTCATACCCCAATAATTTGGACCTGCAGCTGCATGAAACCCTTTATTACTCCAAGCAGTAACATAATCTTTTTCGTCTGATGAAAGACTGTTCTTTCTGGAATAGTCTATAAAATATAGCCATGTATTATATTCTACATTAGGTTCAGACACACCTGCATCATATAATCTGCCTTTAGTTTCACCGCCGTCAATATAAAAATTTTCTCCTATATTAAATGTTGCTTCTAAATCTCCTGTGGAATTATAATAAGGTATTGTTCTTTTCACTGCTCTCCAACCCATTGGTAAAACTACGGATTCATCACTTGTATAAAGCAAACCATTTTTGGATGCAGCACCATTATTTGTATAAACTCTAACTGACCAATTATAACTTGTTCTTGTTGTCAAATCATCATCTAAAGACAGCTCAATATACTGATTTGCTGCCTGCCAACCGTTTCTAAAAACAGAACCGGAACCGGAATTATCCCATGTAATATCGGAAGAAGAGTTTTTTCCACTTCTTGTTTTTAACGTTGCATCAAAAGAACCGGAACCGGATTTTTTCATTATCATATAATCAATATCAAAAGAAGCAGCAATTTTACTGGTCACAAATAAAAAAATATTTTGCACCTGTGTTAAGTCTGCTCCTGCTGCGGAAAAAGTAGAAAGAGGGACAGAAATCTTCTGCCAATTTTTATTGGAACTATCAACACCCAAAGAACTTAAAGAAACTGTTCTGTTAGCAGTATCCTTAATACCGAATTGTATATTACCAACATCTCCGGTTTTAGGTCTAATATAAAAAACGAGTGTCGAAAAAGCACTTATATCTTTTTTAGTATCTGTTTTTGAAGCATCTTTAAAAGTATAACACCATCCGGACCATCCTTCCGCAGATCCGCTACAAGAAAAAGCATAGTAATTGTTTCCTTCTACAGGAGAATCCTGCTTTTCCGAAAAAGCAGGATTTAATTCCCCGCCACCACTCCAAACGCTGATTGCAACATTATCATAATCTCTATCAGAATCTACCGCTACACCATTCAAATTTTCGGTATAAAAACTATATACATGTTTATCAGTTAAATTGTTTGCTTTTGCAATTACAACAAACAACATAACAAATAAACATATTATTGATAATTTTCTTATTTTTCTATTAAACATTTCTATAAAGTTAAATAAAAGTTAAACAGCACCGGAACAAATGGCTTTTAAAAAGCCACTTGTTCCATATTTATTTTAAGAATTATTCACCTACTGTTTCAAATATGATATGGTTAGAACCATAAGAATCACCACCGACTACATTTGTAAAACCTGCACCAATATACATATAACCGGTAGATACTGTAGCTGAATTTTCAATAACATTAGGATTTTCACTTGCATCAACATCTTCAATATAACCGCTGGAATTTGCAACCATTGTGTAACCATTTTTACCAAAGCCATCATCATTCTGATCCGTCAAATATCTTACACCATATTTTGTTTTTGAACTATCATTAGGATCACGAGGATCAAGATCAGGAGAAGTTAGTGTGTACGTGGAAATCTTAAATGTCATAGGCATATATCCATTTTCTCCACCGTTAGAATTTCCTTTTACAAGACCATTATAAACTTTCTTATTTCCCTTATTAGTTCTAGGGGTCGTTGCAACATACTTTGCATCTCCGGGACCTGCTGCATCTTTGTTATTCTGATAAATATAAACATAACCGGTATTCTTTGTTATTGTCTTTTCCATGTTAATTACAGTTGTTGCATTTACCCATTGAGTAGTTGCAGACCCCAAATCAACAGAAGCATCATTCCATGTAATTGAACTACCTGTTGATAACGTTGCATCAAAAGTAACTATACCACCTCTAAATGTTACTGCCGCAGTAAATTCTGTTGTTGTAGCAAACGCTGTGTTTCCAAGAAAAAACACCGCTGCCAAAACTAAACTTACAATTTTCCTCATTTTTTTACTTCCTCCATTTATTTACGCACATATATTTTTTTGTGTTTATTTTTTTGTTTTGCCACGATATAATATAAAATCTTCGGATAAATGTCAACAAAAAACCGGATTTTTCACATTTTTTTTACAAATGATTTAACAATACCGACGGAGAATAACAATGTAACTTTAATTTACAATGTGTTTGGGTCCGTTATATATCCCTTAACGGCTGACGCTGCCGCAACTGCCGGACTTGCAAGATAAAGTTCCGACTTAGTGTGTCCCATTCTGCCGACAAAGTTTCTGTTGGTAGTGGAAACACATTTTTCACCGCTCGCAAGAATACCCATATGTCCGCCAAGACAAGGGCCGCATGTAGGTGCGGATATTATTGCACCTGCTTCAATAAATATTTTCATTAAACCTTCTTTTAAAGCATCGGCATAAACTTGAGGCGTTGCGGGAATAATAATAACTCTGACATTGGGATTAACTTTCTTACCTTTAAGTATTGATGCGGCTACACGAAGATCTTCAATTCTGCCGTTTGTGCAGGAACCGATAACAACCTGATCTATATAAGTTTTCTTTAACGATTTTGCCGACTTAGCATTAGACGGTAAGAAAGGTAAAGAAACCTGAGGGTAAATTTTCGAGCAGTCTATTTCAATAACATCGGCATACTTTGCATCTTTGTCGCTTTGGTAAACCTTAAACTTTCTCAAAGCTCTTTTTGAAACATAGTCCAAAGTTATTTTATCTACGGGAAATATTCCGGATTTTCCCCCTGCTTCAATAGCCATATTTGCCATGGTAAGCCTGTCGGACATTTTTAAATTTTTTATCGTATCGCCGGTAAATTCCATAGTTTGATACAATGCACCGTCAACACCTATCTTGCCGATAATATAAAGAATTAAATCTTTACCGCTGACGTATTTGTTGAGCTTGCCGTTTAAAACGAACTTTACGGACTGAGGCACTTTCAGCCATACTTTACCGGTTGCAAGAGAAGCTCCGACATCGGTAGAACCTACACCCGTCGAGAAAGCACCCAACGCACCGTAAGTGCATGTGTGAGAATCCGCACCGATAACAACATCACCCGGAACGACTATGCCTTTTTCAGGTAAGAGAGCATGCTCTATACCGACATTGCCGCCCTCGTAATAATGTTTTATTTTTTGTGTTTTTGCAAATTCTCTGACGAACTTTACGTTTTCGGCAGATTTTATATCTTTGTTCGGAGTAAAATGATCCATAACCAAAGCAATTTTATTTTTGTCAAAAACTTTCTTTTTTCCCGTTTTCAAATATTCTTTTACAGCCAAAGGTGCGGTAACATCGTTGGATAAAGAAATATCAACTTTCGGCTCGATAAATTCGCCCGGAGTAACGGCTTTCTTACCGCTGTGTGCGGCTAATATTTTTTCGGTTATCGTTTGACCCATTTTATTTTTTGCCTCCACGCATTATAACTATCTTGTTGACGGCATGCACATAAGCATTTATACTTGCTTCCACAATATCGGTTGACATACCCTTACCGAGATAAGTTGCACCGTCATATTTTACCTTAACATTTACTTCGCCCTGTGCATCTTCACCGCTTGAAATTGCTCTTAAAGTGTAGTCTTCCAAATCTACGGTAACACCCGTAATTTTATCTATTGCACGATAAGCCGCATCAACCGGACCTGCACCGCAGGCTGCTTCCTGTAAAATTTCTTTTTTATTTTTTACGGTTTTTATCATTCTTATTGTTGCTGTCGGAATAACGCCTACACCGGAAGTAACATTTACATAATCTACCGTAAATACTTCCCGAACGCCCGAAACGGACTGTTCAACCAAAGAATTTATATCGTCGTCGAAAACACATTTTTTCTTATCAGCAAGAAGTTTGAACTTCGCAAACAAATCTTCCATTACATTCTGTTCCAGCTTGTAACCTAAATCTTTCAATCTTTTGAAAAAGGCATGACGCCCCGAATGTTTACCGAGCACCAACAAACTTTCCGGAACGCCGACATCCTGAGGCGACATAATTTCATAAGTTCTTTTATCTTTCAACATTCCGTCCTGATGGATACCTGACTCATGTGCAAAAGCATTTACGCCCACGATAGCCTTATTCGGCTGAACGACAACACCGGTTAAGTTTGAAACGAGCTTGCTGGCTTTATAAATTTCTTTTGTTTTAATATTGTAAGATACGGGATAAAACAAAGGCTTTGTTTTTATTGCCATTACTATTTCTTCAAGAGCCGCATTACCTGCTCTTTCTCCTATACCGTTAATGGTACATTCTATCTGTCTTGCACCGTTTTCTATAGCTGCCAAAGAATTTGCGACGCCTAAGCCCAAATCGTTATGACAATGAACGCTTATTACGGCTTTATCTATATTTTTTACTCTTTGTTTTATTGTGGCAATCAATTTACCGAATTCCGACGGGATGGAATATCCTACGGTATCCGGAATATTTACCGTCGTTGCACCTGCTTCAATAACCGCTTCGACAACGGAACACAAATAATCAACATCACTTCTGCTGGCATCTTCGGCAGAAAATTCCACATCGTCACAGAAACTCTTTGCAAGTTTAACGGCGTTAACCGACATATCAAAAACCTGCTTTCTTGTTTTCTGCAATTTCTTTTCTATATGCAAATCCGATGTTGCTATAAAAGTATGAATTCTGGGTTTTTTGGAATATTTTATTGCATTCCAACAAGTGGTAATATCTTTCGTATTTGCTCTGGAAAGACCGCAAATAACAGGACCTTTTACCTGTTGGGCAATTGCCTTAACGGATTCAAAATCTCCCTCGCTGGAGATAGGAAAACCTGCCTCAATAATATCCACATTTAAAGCCGCCAGCTGCTGAGCAACCAACAACTTTTCCTGAAATGTCATACTGGCACCGGGAGACTGTTCCCCGTCCCTTAATGTTGTATCAAAAAAAACTACCGTATCTTTTTTATTTTTAACCATATTTTTACACCTCTGTTATTTATTTTTCATTTTCTTTTTTTATTTTTGCCATTGCTTTTCTTATTTTATATCCCCGAACCAAAAGAACCACAAAGCCCGATAGGATATATAGCAAAAATATTATAAATATCGTATTCTGCGGATATGTGCATATTAAGGCTACAAAAACTACCGCAAGAAAAAACACTTGTATTGATTTCGGTCTTGTCCATTTAATATGTTTGAACGCTCCGTAAGGAACCGTCGATACCATTAAAAATGCAAGCAACAACATTATAACGGGCATTGCATTAAAGAAAAACGGCATCTTTTTCATAAGTAAAGGAATAGTTTTAAAATTCAATACCGTTCCGTCAACAATTTCATAACTTAGCACAAAAGATGCTATAAGCCCCGCGGATGCCGGCGTCGGAAGACCGGAAAAAGTATCGCTGTGAGATTTGTTTTTATCTGCCGGTTCCATAGCTTTAACATTAAATTTTGCAAGCCTTGTAGCACTTGCAATAACAAAAATTACGGCTATCGCAATACCGACATTCCCCATTGAATTTAAAACAAGCTGATACATTAAAACTGCAGGTGCGACGCCGAAAGAAACCAAATCGCACAAAGAGTCAAACTCCATACCGAATTTGCTCATCGTCTTGGTAAGACGGGCAACTCTTCCGTCACTCATATCAAACAGTATCGCCAATATTATAAACCATGCGGCGGCATTAAGTTTATCTCCTATTGACAAAAGCACGGAAATAAAGCCCGCTGCCAAATTTCCTGCCGTAAACATACTCGGTAAAACATACAATCCTTTTTTTAAAGAAGACATTTTAAACTCCATACAAAAAAATGTACAGTGTACAATGTATAATGTACAATGTCGGAAAAACCGCAAATTATTTTATTGTAGCAAATATCGTAAGACCTGAGGTAACTTTGTCGCCGGGTTTAACCCTTATTTTATAACCTGCCGGCATAATCAAATCAACCTGCGAGCTGAATTTTATTACACCTATTTTATCTCCCTGTTCAATAACATCGCCGGGCTTAACCCAAGCAACGCATCTTCTTGCAAGAACACCGGCAATTTGTTTAACAATATATGTTCCGGTTTCATTTTCTATGGTTATTAAATTCTGTTCGTTTTCAACATGAGCCTCGGGCAAATGAGCTTTTAAAAATTTCCCCGGCTTATGTTCTACGGATTTTACCGTGCCCGATACGGGACTTCTCTGCAAATGAACATTTGCCACCGACATAAAAACTCTTATTTCGCTGCTGCCGTTTTCGTTTTCGGTTACATCCAAAACCGTTCCGTTGCACGGAGATAAAATAAAATTATCGTCTCTGTTTACCGTTAAGTGCGGATCTCGGAAAAACATTAAACATAAAAGAGAACACAAATAAAAAATCGCCGATAAAGGTGCAAATATAAACGAACATGCAACACCCAATATAAGAAAACCCAAAATAAAAGGATACCCCTCTTTAACTATAGACATTAAACCCTCCGATAACAATAATTAGCCTGCTATTTTACAAAATCGGGCAAAAATATTCAAGAATATTACGGAATACTTAAGAATTTAAATTATTTTATTTCCGATTTCTTAAATGCTTTGATATTGTTTTCGCCCAACGTAACATTAATAACTTCTTTTATGCAATCTATGGAAGTAACCGTTCCTTCTCCATCGGGCGTGGAAACACGTGTACCGACTTTGGGAGCATCTTTTTTAAAATTCAAATATGTTTCATATTCGTAAGCCAAACAACACATCAATCTTCCGCAACAGCCGGATAATTTGGATGTATTTAAAGATAAATCCTGATATTTCGCCATATCAATTGTTACGGAACTGAAATCTTTTAAAAATTGCTGACAGCATAAACATTTGCCGCAAGTTCCCACACCGCCGACAATCTTAGATTCGTCTCTCACTCCTATCTGTACCATCTGAATTCTTTTTTTCAAAGAGTGTGCCAAGTCTTTAATAAGCTCTCTGAAATCCACACGCGTATCGGAAGTATAATAAATAAAAAGTTTTGTTCTGTCAAAAGTATATTGAACGCATGTAAGCTTCATATCAAGTTTATGTTCCTGAATTTTTTTCGAAACAATTACCCTTGCCTGAGCCGTTTTAACTTCATTATTTTGAAGCCTTATCAAATCGTTCTCGGTGGCTTTTCTTAAAATTTTGCCTATATACTCGTCCTTAGGAAACTCAATATGTTTTTCTTTCTCACAAACCGTACCGAACTCCGTTCCGTGTTCCGTTTCCAAAATAACCTTATCGTTTAAGGCATAGTCATATTGTCCCGTCTGAGCATATACTTTATCTTTAATTCTTCTTACCAAAACTCCCACTACCATCGGCATATATTTTCTCCTTTTAATTCTTCCGCCGAAAAAAATCTTTTTACGATTTTATTCTCGAATTTATATAAATAAACAAATTGTCCGTTACGTTGGACGGATTTGCATTAAGTTCAAGATACTTTTTACTTTTAGATATGGCTTCAATCATATCCGCATACCTGCCGGGATTTTTCCTGAAAGATATCATCGCATTTTCCGTAATTACATTTATCGCTTCAAGAGCCGTTTCTCTGTCTTTTGCAGCCTGTTTGCTCTTTGCAAGAATATCCGCAACTGCCATTTTTTTACCCGTTAAATCTGCCCAAAAAGAAGAAAATTCATTTTGCGTATTAAAAATCAATTTTTCCGCTTTTTCGATAGAGCCTTCGGACATTGACGCGATTTGAACGGCTTTTTCCGGCGAAAGAGAATTATTTTCCTGCAGATATTTTGATATATCTTCAACGGACAACGGTCTGAAAAATACGGTCTGTACTCTGGACAAAATAGTTACAGGAACGGTTTCCTTATGTTTGGCTATCAATATTATTATGGTATTCTCCGGCGGTTCTTCCAAAGTTTTTAACAGACAGTTAAACGCTTCTCCCGTCATTTTTTCGGCAGGTTCTATGATAAATATTTTCCACTTGCCTTCGGTCGCTTTCAAATAAACTTTATCCTGCATATACCTTATAACTTTTATACCGAGCCTTGTTTTCCCTTTTTCCGCTTCCTTTTCCGCAAGTTCATCCTGCTTTTCAAAATTTATTATATGTAAGTCGGAATAACTTCCTTTATCAATATGTTCACATGCAAGGCAGTGTCCGCAAGAACCGCTGTCTGTTTTAGTATAGTCGTTTATCTGACAGTTAAGAACTTTTGCAAATTCCATCGCCGTCAGCATCTTTCCCGTTCCTTCCTCGCCCATAAAAATATAAGCGTGAGGAATTTTATTACTTTTTATCTGTCTTGAAAGGATATCCTTTGCCTTTTCCTGTGCGATTATTTTTTCAAACATATTAATTAATTTTATCCTTACAAAATATCTCTGTCGAATATTTCAACCTTTATGACTTTTTAATAAAACCTTTTCTAAGCAAAAATTTATTCATTACTTCAATTATATTTCTTTGTGTTTCTTCTATGCCGTTTTTTGTTTCAATTTTTTTTATCCTTGCAGGATACTTTTTTGCAAGTTTTAAAAAACCTTCTCTTACTTTATTATGAAAATTTATACTTTCTTTTTCTATTCTGTCTCCGCCGGTAAGCTTTCCTTTATACACGGACTTTGCTCTTTTTATTCCCTCTTCAGGCTTAACATCCAAATAAAAAGTTATATCGGGTTTTATTCCGCAGGATGCTATATCGTTAAGTTTGTTAATTATATTTTTATCCAATTTTCTGGCGTATCCCTGATAAGCAAGAGTGGAATCCGTAAATCTGTCACAAATAACGACACAACCGTTTTTTAAATTGGGCTTAATGATTTCTTCCAAATGCTGAGCCCGCGATGCTTCATAAAGCATAAGTTCGCACAACGGTACAACTTTAAAAGAAGGATTTAACAAAATGGTTCTCACCTGCTCGGCTACGGTACTGCCGCCGGGTTCTCTGGTTAAAATAACTTTGAACCCTTTATCTTCCAAATATTTTTTCAGAAGTTTGGACTGGGTTGTTTTGCCGCAACCTTCCCCGCCTTCAATAGTAATAAAAATATATTTCTTATTTTTCATAACCTTATTATTGTATCAAAAAAGCCCTTAAGTGTCAAAAATTTACATCAACTTAACGGTATATCAGACATACACATTATTGAACTGAAACTTATATTTTACATTAAAATACATTCAAAAACAAGTTTTTGAATACTTACGGACAACATCAACAAATAACGGCTACAAAAAATTGTTGACAAAAAATTTTGATAAAAGGAGATAATACATTTTATTAAAAATTTTTATTGACACAAAAAGTGATATTTTATAAAATTATTCAGTTAAAAAATTTTAAAGCATTTTTGATATAAATTATGACCGCAAAAAACAGAAATGAAAATTAATACGCCCTACTATCTGATAGAAGAAAAAGCTCTTCTGGAAAATATGAAAAAAATTTCGTATTTACAAAAAACATCAGGTGCGAAATTCGTTTTGGCACTGAAATGTTTTTCCACATGGTGCGTATTTGATTTAATGTCAAAATATATGGACGGCACAACAAGCAGTTCCTTATATGAGGCAAAATTAGGTTATAAAAAATTCGGCAAAGAAGTGCATGCTTACAGCGTAGCTTATCCGAAAGAAGAAATAAGCGAATTAAAAAATTTCGCCGATAAAATAATTTTCAATTCCGTATCGCAATTAAACAGATTTTATCCGTTGGTAAAAAATAAAAATCTCGGTTTAAGAATTAATCCCACAATAAGTTACAGTCATTTTGATTTGGCTGATCCCGCAAGAAGATATTCAAGACTTGGCGTTATAAACAAAAAAGAAATTTTGAAAAATCTCGACAAGATTAACGGTGCAATGTTCCATTTCAATTGTGAAAACGAAGATGTTGACAATTTGGAAAAATCACTTGAATATATAGGCAAAAATTATAAAAAGCTCCTCGACAAAATAGAGTGGATAAGTTTCGGCGGCGGGATATATTTTACAAAAAAAGGATATAATTTAAAAAAACTTGCTAAAATATTAAAAGATTTTTCACAAAAACACAATGTGCAAATTTATATAGAACCCGGAGAAAGTGCCATAACACAAAGTGCAAAACTCGTTACGACCGTTTTGGATATTGTTAAAAACGAAAAATATACCGCGATTGTGGATTCTTCAACGGAAGCACATATGCTTGACCTGCTTACTTATCACACTCCTGCAAAAATGACAAAACAAAAAAATGCAAAATACGAATACATTGTAGCCGGAAGAACCTGTTTGGCAGGAGATGTATTCGGTACTTATAAATTCGGTAAAAAATTAAAACCGGGAGACAAAATAGAATTTGATGATGCCGCAGGCTACAGCATGGTAAAGATGAACTGGTTTAACGGAATTCCCATGCCGTCAATAGTTGTAAAAAGACTTAACGGAAAAACAGAAATTGTAAAAAGTTTTACATATAAAGATTTTGTAAGTAATTTATCTTGAGGAGGATCTGCTTGAAATGAAAAGAAACGTATTAGTTATCGGTGCAGGAGCCGTAGCACATGTAGTATGCCATAAACTGGCACAGAACAATGATTGTTTCGGCAAAATTTATATAGGTTCCAGAACTTTAAAAAGTTGTGATATGATTTTGGAAAGTATAAAAAGAAAAAAGAATTATAAAAATCCCGATAATGAGATAACTTCCAAGCAGATAGATGTTTTTAATTTAGACGCATTAGTAAGTCTGATAAAAGAATTAAACGTTTCAATTGTAATAAATGTTGCAAGTGCTTTCTGTAATATGGCAATTTTGGAAGCCTGTATTCAAACAGGTTCGGCATATATCGATACTGCCATCCACGAAGATCCCAACAAAGTATGCGAAAATCCCCCCTGGTATGCAAATTACGAATGGAAAAGAAAAGACAGATGTGCCGAAAATAAAATTACGGCAATCTTGGGCTGCGGGTTTGACCCGGGCGTAGTAAATGCTTACTGTGCATTGGCGGTAAAACATCATTTTGATAAAATTGCAACCATTGATATTATGGACGTAAATGCGGGAAGTCACGGGAAATATTTTGCCACAAATTTTGATCCGGAAATAAATTTCAGAGAGTTTCATAAAGTATGGACTTGGATAGACAATCAGTGGGTAGAAAAGCCCGTCCACGCCGACAAACTTGTTTATGATTTCCCTGTCGTAGGAGAACAACCCGTTTATTTAACCGGACACGACGAGCTTCATTCTTTGTCAAAGAATATAAAAGCAAAGTCCATCAGATTTTGGATGGGCTTCAGCGACCATTATATTAACGTATTTACCGTGCTGAAAAACATCGGTTTGTTGTCGGAAAAACCGGTTAAAACCGCAGAAGGATTGGAAGTAGTTCCTTTGAAAGTAGTTAAAGCCTGCCTGCCTAACCCGAAAACACTTGCACCGAACTACACGGGCAAAACCTGCATCGGTTGTTTGGTAAAAGGTAAGAAAGACGGCAAAAACAAAGAAATTTTCATTTATAATATTTGCGACCATAAGGATTGTTATAACGAGGTGGAAGCACAGGCTATCAGCTACACGGCGGGAGTTCCGCCCGTAGTTGCGGCAATGCTTATTGCCGACGGAAAATGGGACACAAAAACGATGGTAAACGTAGAAGAATTGAACCCTGATCCGTTTATAGAACTGCTCGGCAAAAACGGACTTTCAACGGCAGTACTTGAAAATACACCTTCAAAAAAGTTTATTTAATTTTAAAAATTTGCTAAAATATCGGTACTACTTTTAATTGTATAATCAAACGCTTTAAGAGTTTAGTAATTTAAGGAAAACATGGATAAACAGTTAAAGACACCAATTTTTGACACACTTTTGGCACACGCAAAAAGAAATGTTACGTCATTTCATACGCCCGGACATAAAAACGGGAAAGGAATTGATCCCGTTTTTAAAAAAGCTACCGGAGACGAGATTTATAAATTTGACGTGACGGTTTTTGATGAAGTTGATTCTCTGCACGATCCCGTAGGTCCGATAAAAAAAGCTCAGGAACTGATGGCTGAAGTTTACGGCGTAAAACATTCTTTGTTTTTGGTAAACGGAACTTCCGTCGGAAACATTGCAATGTTTTTATCGGCGTGCGACCCCGGAGATTCCATAATAGTATCAAGAAGTTCTCACAAGTCAATAATGGGCGGAATTATTCTGTCCGGAGTTTGGCCGATATGGTTACAACCGACGATAGATCAAAACTTGGATATAATATTCAACTCAACTTACGATGAGATAAAACAGGCATTGGAAATGTATCCCGAAGCCAGAGCGGTATTTCTTACAAGTCCTACATACAACGGAGTTGCTACCGAAGTAAAGAAAATTGCAGACTTGTGCCACAGAAAAGGAAAAATTCTTCTGGTTGACGAAGCTCACGGACCTCATTTAAAATTCAACGACAAACTTCCTATGTCTGCGGCAGATGCCGGTGCGGATTTATGCGTTCAATCAACTCATAAAATTCTTGCCGCACTTTCGCAAGGTTCGGTACTTCACTACAATTCCAAACTTATAGATATAAACAGAGTTAAAAAAATTGTTTCAATGCTTCAAACCACAAGTCCTCAGTATTTGACGCTTGCCAGTATCGATATGGCAAGAAAACAGGCTTTTCTGCACGGAAAAGAGATGTTTGATAAAGTGATAGAAGCTGCCGAATGGGCAAGAAAAGAAATTAATGAAAAAATACCTAATATGAGATGTTTGACAAAAAACGATATTAAAGACAGAAATTTTGATTTGGATTTAACCAAACTTACAATCAATGTTACAAAGACGGGGTTGTCAGGATATGAAGTAGATGAAATCCTTGCGAAAAAATATAATATTCAGGTTGACTGTTCAGATACTTTTAATTTAATAGCTATCATGGGGATAGGTTCCGATACGGATGATGTAAAAAAACTTGTTTCCGCATTGAAAGAAATAAGCAAAAATTACAAAGGTACTCAGAAGAACTGGATATTAAAAATTCCTTCACTTGCAACGGAAATGGTTATGACACCGAGAGAAGTTTTCTTGTCTCATGACATAAAAAAAATTCCTCTTGCAAAATCCGTAGGGCATGTATCGGCACAGGTATTGACGCCGTATCCTCCGGGAATTCCGGTAGTTATTCCGGGAGAGAGAATATCAAAAGAAATTTGCGATTACTTAGTGGAAATGGCATCAAAAGGAATAAGAATCAGCGGGCAGGAAGGCGATGTGCTTAAGATGGTAAAAGTGTTCGCCAACTGAAAACGCAGAACGGATACGAAGTAAATTTTAATTATAAATTTTCTTAAATTGGAGAGAGTAAAATGAACAAAAAGTTATTGACAGGCTTAAAAAAAGCTTTAACTCAAAAAAAGGCGTCCATAACCAACAAGATTAACTCTAACAAATTACACGAACATGAGCTTGAAAAAGGCGGAGATGAAATAGATAATGCAACACAAAGTACCGAGAGAGAACTTCAATTTGAACTAAGCGGTATCGATACAAGAATGATACAGGACATTGATAATGCTTTGGCGAAAATAGAAAAAGGTAATTTCGGTTTGTGTGAATCTTGCGGGAAGCCTATTCCTCAGGCAAGATTGGAAGCAATTCCTTGGGGAAGATACTGCGTTCAGTGTCAGGAAGAAGCAGAAAGAAACTCTAAGTAGTAAACAACGATAAAAATTGCGAAGCAATTTTTGAGGGATGGAAATAAAATGAGGTTTGTTTTAAGTTCAAAAATTTTTCGTGCAACGGTAACGGAAGCCAACTTGGAATATCAGGGAAGCATAACAATAGATTCCGACCTGATTGATAAAGCGGGGTTATGGATAGGCGAGAAAGTACTTGTCGTCAGCAACACTTCCGGTGCAAGATTGGAAACTTATGTTATTCCGGGGAAAGCAGGCTCGGGAACAATATGTATGAACGGAGCTGCGGCACACTTAATCAAAAAAGGTGAAACAGTGATAATTATGGGCTTTGAATTATCGGACAAACCGATAAATGCAAAGTTTGTGTTTGTTGACGAGAACAACAAGTGTATTAAACAATTGTAAAATAAATAAAAGAGGTTCTTATATGTTGGATATGTTGCAGGCATATTTTTTAGAACTGAAAGAAATTAAGCCGGCTACCGAAGAGGAAATCGGCAAGCTTTGGGCAAAAATAAAAAAACATGATAAAAAAGCCATTAAAAGAATGGTAGAAATAAATTATTGTCTCGTTATTCCGATTGCAAAAAAATTTATCAGACGCGGTGTTGATTTGATGGATTTAATTTCGGACGGCAATATAGGATTGATGAAAGCCGTTGAAAAATTTGATCCCGAAAAGAACATTAAGTTTTCGACATATGCAACGTACTGGATAGAACAGTATATCAGAAAATCAATTGAAGATAATTCAAAGACAGTAAGAATCCCGTCGTATATGTACGAAATTATAAGCAAATGGAAGAAAGTAAGAAATTCGCTGATGGCGAAATTAAATAAAGAACCGTCAGTTGAACAGGTTGCGAAAGAATTAAATATTCCGATAGATAAAGCCGAAGAAATAAATTCAACTTTATATTCTTTCGACAGCATTTCTTCTCTTGATACCGCAATGTTTGAAGATTCGGATTCTTTGAAAAAAGATAATATTAAAGACAGCTTATCAAAAACACCGGAATCCGTAACGGAAATTATCAGAACCGCAAAAAATGTTCAACAGGCAATAGATTTATTACCGGAAAGAGAAGCGGAAATTATAAAAATGCGTTTCGGAATAAACAACACTCAGAATTTGTCTTTGGAAGATATAGGAAATATGTATAACGTATCTAAAGAAAGAGTTCGCCAGTTGGAATTTAAGGCATTGCAAAGATTAAAATATATATTTTTAAAATTAAAGTATGTTGACTCCAAGATTGTTGACACTTTATTATTGGACCAACGCGGTACTAAACCCGACAGAAGACAACACGTACATTCAAATTTACAAAACAGAAGAATGACCGACAGGAGAAAAACGTGGAACTGAAAGATGCCGTCTCAAAAGCAATAAGAGATATACCCGATTTCCCTCAAAAAGGCGTAATATTTAAGGATATTACTCCGTTGCTTTCCGACATAAATTTATATAATGAAGTTACAGATAATTTAGCAACGAAATTTAAAAATAAAAATATAACAAAAGTCGCAGGGCTTGAAGCAAGAGGTTTCCTGTTCGGAATTTCCGTCGCACAAAAACTGAATGTTCCTTTTATCCCGATAAGAAAAAAGGGAAAGCTTCCTTACAAAACCGTTTCTGCCGATTATGCATTGGAGTACAGTACTGCCACGATAGAAATGCATGAAGATGCAATAAGCGAAACGGATAACGTTTTGATTGTGGATGATTTACTTGCTACGGGCGGAACTGTTTCTGCCGCAATTGAATTGATAAAAAAATTAAAAGGAACGGTAGCAGGCTGTGCTTTTGTTACAGAACTTTTGTTTCTGCACGGAGCGGACAAACTAAACGGTATTGATTGTTACTCTATAGTAAAATTTTAGTTTGACGTTGTCGTTAATTGCCCTGATAGCTCAACAGGATAGAGCAGATCCGTCCTAAGGATAAGGTTGGAGGTTCAACTCCTCTTCAGGGCGTGCAGATAAGAAAATTTATCCGTAAATATAAAATTATTAAAGAAGGATAAAAAATGAAAAAAATACTTGTATTTTCCACATTGTTGTTTTTCTTATGCGGTACAGTAAATGCACAGGGAATTGTGAGAGAGAAAACTTTTAATTCAACATTTGACACCGTTACCGACAAGCTGGAAAAGAATTTATCCAAATACTACAACAAAAACATATCCTTAAGGACCAGCGTGTCCAACGGAAAAAAAGGCGGACATACAAGCATCAATTGGGATACGGTATATGATGAAAACGGAGAAAATCCTCAAAGAGATAAATTTAAGCTGTTCGTCAGAGAACTGTCAGCTAATTCCGTAAGCGTAAAATTATTTTATGATTTTGAATATACGTCAAACGGTTCTTATACAAAACCGAACAGAGAAATGTCTGCGGCACTCTACAGCGATATGTGGGAAGTTTTGGAGGCGAACAACGATTCTTCATTAAAAGAAAAGCAATTTAAAAAAGTTATTAACGGTAAAAAAATAGCAGAAACTAACAGCGAAGACAAAAAAAATAAAAAAAGCAGCAAAACCAAATCGGCATCAAAAGAAGCTAAGTCAAACAAAAATAAAAACAAATCAAATAAAAATAAAGATGATGTTGCTACACGGAACGTTCAAGCCGAAAATAATGAAAACACGGAAATAAGCGAAAACGAAAAATCCGAAAATACGGATGTTCTCGAAGAGAACAAAGAAGCCCCTGCGGAAGATGCTCTTGATATTAAAGCCGTAGGTCCCATAAATACCGAAGTTATTGTTCCCGATGTAGAAGAAGCCGAAGTTTCAAATGAAAAACAAAAGATAGACACACCGCAAACCGAACCTATAGAAAGTATTGTACCTATTACAAACGAGCCCGAACAGGAAGAAGAACCTAAAAAATCCGAAATAAAAGAAGCTTTTGAAGCAGCGGAACAGGCTATTGAAAATACGCCGGTTGTTCTGCAAACGGAACAGGCGGTCGATATTGCCGTTGAAGCGGAACAAAGTGTTAAAGAAGAACAGGAAAGTTCTGCTTCTGCAACGGATGAAATACCGATAGATACTGCTGAAACGCTTACTACGGAAACGGTTACTGCGGAAAGCACCGAAAATACTGAACCTGCCCAATTGCAAACACAGGATGAGCAGGAAAATCAACAGGTTATAGCCGTTGATTTAAAGCAGAAAGAGAAAGAAGAGAAAAAAGCACAGAAACTTAAAGAAAAGGAAGAATTAAAGAAACAGAAAGAAGAGTTAGCTGCTCAGAGACAGAAAGAAAAAGAAGAATTAGCCGAAAAGAAAGAGCAGGAAAGGCAGGCTTTAATCGCCGTTAAGCTTCAACAGCAGGAAGAGGCTAAAAAACAAAAAGAAGAATTAGCTGCTCAGAGACAGAAAGAAAAAGAAGAAAAATTAAAAGAGCAGGAAGAAGCCAAAAGATTAAAAGAAGAAGCGAAACAGAAAGAAAAGGAAGAGCTGGCCGCCAAGAAGTTGCAGGAACAGGAAGAATTAAAGAGACAACAGGAAGCGGAACTTGCGGCAATTAAACAAAAAGAAGAAGACGAAGCCAAGAGAGCGGAAGCGGAACTTGCAGCTGCAAACTTAAAGAAAAAGCAACAGAAACAGAAAGAACATGAAGATTTAGAAAAATCCAAAAGCAGGACATATGATATTTCTTACTATAAAGTATATTCAACAATGTTGGAAAACGTTTCAAAAAATGTTAAAGGTATAGCAACTTCCGATGAAGAACAAGGTATAATAGTTACCGACTGGACTTATTCGGGAAATGCTTTACAGTCGCATAAAGCAAAGAGAAGATTTAAGATTACGTTAAGATTTACTGAAATTTCCGAAAATCAAACCGGTGTTTCGGCTGAAACAGAATTTGAAACATTCTTAATTGACTGGAAAAAACAAGTTTTGAAAGATACGTTCTTAACGGATTATTATAATTCACTCTTTAATGATTTGGAAGAAGGATTAAAATAGAAAAAAACTCTTGACAAAAATCAATTCATAGGCTATATATTCAGTGTCGGGCGGAATGGTCAATAAAAATCCGAATGGAAAATTCACCATCGCCCGATTCTGTTTTTTTTCGGTTTGGTAAAATTAGGACGATTTGCACCTTGCGTAACGGTAAGTTTTTGTTTCATTCTTGCATTTCTGTCTTTTTCAACAAAGATATCCTTACCGTCAATATCCTGCTCGGTATAGTAAAACATTGTTGAAAAAGTTGACGGTGTAGGCGTAAACACCTGAACCTGTTCGGGTGTAAATTTTAAATTTTGTTTTATAAAAGATAAAAGCTCTTTTGTTTCTAACAAAGAACATCCCGGATGATCTACCATAAAATAACATGTTAAAAACTGATTTAAAGGCTTATTTATATACTCAAAATCATTCATAAAATCAAGAAATGTCGTTTGTTTGGGCTTGCCCATCATATCGAGAACGCCGTCACTTGTATGTTCGGGGGCAATTTTCAGCTGACCCGATATATTGTTTTCGGAAATAAATTTAAGATATTTTTCCCCGTTTAATCTGTCTGCAATTATTAAATCGTGTCTCATTCCGGAAGAGACAAAAATCTTCTTTATTTTTTTATTTTTAGCCGCTTCGGAAAGCAAATCCATCTGTTTGTCGTGAGAGAAAACTATATTTTCGCAAACTTTCGGATACAAACATCTTCTGTTTTTACAGCTTCCGGTTTTGCCGAAGGCTTTACATGAAATTTTATACATATTTCCCGTCGGTCCGCCTATATCGGAAATATAGCCCTTAAAATCGGGCTTTTCAACCAGTTTATTTACTTCTTTTAAAACGGATTCTTTACTTCTTGATATTACTGATTTACCCTGATGTACGGCAATCGCACAGAAATTACATTCACCGCAACAGCCTCTGTGCGATACTATCGAAAATTTTATCGTTTCCTGAGCCTTTACTTTTCCCTGTTTTGCATAATACGGATGAACTTCCCTTGTATAGTCCATATCATACACTCGGTCAAGGTCCCGTTCCGTCAACATTTCCTGAGGCGGATTATGTACTAAATATCGAACATCGTGTTTTTGGCATAAACCTTTTGAATTGACGTAAGCGGAATTTTCGTAAAAAGTTTTAAACATTTCTCTGAACTTTTCTTTACTCTGCACGCATTCTTCAAAAGACGGAATTTCAATATAGTTTTCTTTAGGTGTTTTCGATATATAACACAGACCTTTTATATCATGATAATCCGTTCCGTCACGCAACGCACAGGAAAGAGCCAACATTGTTTTTTCTGCCATACCGTAAACTAAAATATCTGCTTTTGCATCAAAAATTAAAGAACGTCTTAATTTGTTATCTTTTAAATCATAGTGAACTACACGCCTTAAGCTGGCTTCAATACCGCCGAGGACTATCGGTTTTGTATTTTTAAAATATCGTCTTATCAAATTGGTATATACCATACTTGCACGGTCAGGCCGACGGTTATTTATTCCTCCGGGCGTAAGATCGTCTTCATTTCTGAATTTTCCGGTTGCCGTATAGTTGGCAACCAAAGAATCCATTGCACCGGCACTTACGGCCCAATAAAGTTTCGGTTCTCCCAGCCGTGCAATGTCATCCGTTTTTGTATCGGGCTGAGCAATTACCGCTACGTTAAAACCGTGTATCGTCAGCCAATTACCTATAACCGCAGTCCCGCTGAAAGGACTGTCGATATAAGTATCTCCCGAGATAAGTATAACATCGGGCTTATCCCAACCGAGTTTATTCAGTTCTTCTTTTGTAGTCGGTAAAAACATTTTTCTCCCCGTTAAATATTTAGGTTAACAGTATATCATATTTTTTAATTTTAATAAATAAAAAAATTTGTTGACCTCGTAGCGGTGTTCCCGGCTCAGTTTTCTTGTTCTCGCAAACACGAAATCTTTGCTGTTGGCTCTTTGAAGAAATTTTACTTTTTTTCGTGCTGGCACTATTCGTTTATATTTTTCA